>DQSS01000292.1 GCA_015663165.1 Arcobacter sp.
ATTTGCATCAGCAGTTTTTTTAGCTTCTTTTATAGCATTATCTTTTTCAAGTGCAATCTTTTCATCTGCAATTCTTTTATCTTCTATAGCTTTTAGTTTAAGCTTTTCTTGAACTATTTTTTCCTCTGCAAGTTTTTCCAAAGCTTGTAGTTTTTTTGCTTTTGCTAATTTTTTTTCTTTTAATGCTTCATTTTCAAGAATATCTTCTTTGATTTGTTGATCAGTTTTTTCAACTTTGTTTTTTTCATCTTTAAGTTTTTTCTGCTCATCTTTGTACCATTTAGGTAGATAATTGTATTTAGCATATTTTTTATATAATTTTTGTTTCTGATTTATTTTTTCAATAATTGGATGATATTTATTTATCATATCAGGATGTTGACTTAAAGCTTCAAATGCTTGAGAGTATGTTGGATAAGCACCCATCATAACCTTAATCCATTCTCCATTTCTTCCGTATTTAAATACTAATGAATTATCTTCAATACCTTCTTTCTTTATTAAAGATACGGCAGATTTTATTTTAGAAAATGAAACTATATTTATAGAAAAATAATGATCTGGTGCACTTAAGAATTCTTTTTTAAAGTCCTGATTAGTGACAAATGTTTTGATAATTTTAGGTTTTATAATATAAGGTTCAACAACAGTTTCTAAGCCTTCAATATACCTGTTGTAAGCTTTTTTAACATCGAATAATGATACTGCTGTAAATTGTTTCTTGTTTATTGTATTTGTAATATTATCTTTTGCTTTTAATGCCTCTTCTTTATTTGTATATATACCATATGCTATATTAGTTTTTACACTTACAACTTTATCAATAGATTTTTTGGCAATATACACTCCATCTTTATCAAAGTATTCATATGAGAAGGCTTCTTCTAACAATCTATTTTCTTTGATATATTTAAATGCAGAATAATTATTTGTGAAATCACTTATAACTAAAGTATAATCATCATCTTTAGCTACTAAAAAACTATCTTTAAAGTTTATAATATCTTCAAATGTAGGTTCTTTAACTAGTTCTAAATATGTATCTATTGTTTGATTTAAATCTTTATTCTGAATATTATTTTGAATATCTTTTTTTCTTTCTTCATTTTGTTTAGATAAATCAATTTGAGCTAATGAGTCTTGATGTTCTGTATTTGTAAAGTCTATAAGATTTGGATTTTGTGCATTTATTCCAAAATATGCACTTAAATTTCCTTTTTCTTTTTCAAGTTTAAATATATTTGTAAGGTAATCTTTTTTAAATTTTATTAAGTCAAGTTCTGCTGAATTTAGCTGTCTTTGACCTTGTAATAAGACTTGTAAGTCTTGCTCTCCTAATTGAAAACCTTCCCAATATGCATCTATCATTTCATTTGATGCACTTACTTCTTCTACTGTACTTTTTATAGTTTCTTGTAATGATATTGTTGAATTATATAATTTTTGTGTTTCCCATTTTATCTTTTTGATTTGTTCTTGATATCTATGTTTTAATTCTTTTAAACTACTATTTGCAGTTAGCATTTTTCTAGTATCTTTTCCTGCATTATAAATTATATAACTCATTGTTAGTTTTGCATAATAAGTTTCTTTATTTGCTACAAAATTTTCTTCGCCTAATACATTTTTATATGATAATTCTAAATCAACTTTTGGTTTAAATGAAGCTTTTATATTTAGCATCTTATATTTTATAGAATCTATATTAAGTCTATAGTTTAATAATGATAAGTTATTGTTAATAATAATCTTGTGTAGATTTTCCAATGTATCAAGTTTTGTTACAAAATTTGTTTGGTATGGATTTGTTTTACTGAAATCTGATTCAAGTAAATAGTTATAATAATCTAATGCATCTGCCAATGATGATTTTACTCTTATTAATTTACTATTAGAATTTGCAATATTAGCTTTTACTGCACTTAAATCACCAATTGATAATGCACCACTGTCAAATTTAATTTGTGTGATTTCAAGTATTTTAACTAGTTGCTTCATATTTTTTTCATTTACTTGCAAGTTTCTATACGAAAATAATACTCCAAAATATGCTTTAATCGCATTTTGTATTACTTGTTCTATGACAATTAAATGTTTTCTTTTTGCTTCTTGTGATTTTGCTTCTAAACTCTTTATTTTAAGAGCTGTTGAACCACCAGAATATAAAGACTGCCTTACTCTAAATCCATAATTTTCATCTTCTATATTTATATGTGGATCTGCATTTAAATTATCTGAATCATCGTCTGTATATTTTTCATTTTTTGTTTTTTTATGAGTATATTGGAAGTCTAAAAGAGGTAGGTAATCAGCATAAGCATCTTTTAGTGATAAATTAGTTTGGATTACTTTTTCTCTTGAACTCTTAATAATATTACTTTTTGAGATTGCTTCTAAAATAACACTTTTTAGAGTTACTTTTTTATATGTTGAAAAATCAAATTTTTCTTGAGAATCAGCATAGTTTTGTAAAGCTAATGCATCTACACTAATTAAAGCTTCTTTTGATTCTTTTAATGTTCCAGCTTCCCCATATTGTCTATCAAGATTTTTAGATTTATTACCTTTTCCATTATCTCCTTTTCCTGCACCTGCTTTTGATTTTACAGCAGCTGCAAAAGTTGCAGTTGTACTTGAAAATAATAAAGTAATAGATAATAATACCGAGATTAGTTTTTTATAATTTTGGCTTTTCATTATTCTGTTACCTCTATTACAACTACACCAGCAGCTAATTCAACATCTTCAGGTATATCTATGCTTTCGCTTAATTTTAATCTTACATCTTTTTTTGCATATGCTATCTTTTTTAAGAAGTTTCTAACAGCTAAACTTCGTCCTAATGTAATAGTTTTTGTTATTGTCAAACTAATTTGATCTAGTGGATCTGTTGCATAAATATTTATTTTATGACCAGGGTATTTCTCTTTTGCAGTTTTTAAAAATAATTTAATTTTTTCATTTATATCTTGCCCAACAAATAGTTCATTTGCTTCATAAGTAATGTAAAAATATCTATCTGTTTGTGTAATCTTTTGAGGTGATTTTCCATCGGATTTTTTCTTGTCTGCTAAATCTTCGCCTGCAGATTCTATATCTGTAGCTGCTTGTAATTCTACTTCCATTTTAGCTACCATAGGTTCATCCATAAGGTTTTTTTGCACAATTGTTTCAAACTTTTTATTAATTTTTTGTTTTTTAACATCTAGTTTCACTTTCTTTGAAGTATCTTGCAATATGATGTCATCAGTAACTACTGATCCTGTATATTGCACTTTATATTTAAATTGTGCATAGTAACCGATATTTACAATTGTTACAAGTAAAAACAATAGTAGTACTAGAATAACAGATGAAAAAATATCAACAAATGAAGGCCATGGATTGAACTCTTCATCACATTTTATTGCCATACTACTTTACCCTTATCTTTTCTTCGAAATTGCTATTAAGTTTTCTAAAGCTTTATTATTTTCAGCTTGTAAAGATACTAATTGTTTGATTGTTCTGTGTTCACTTAAAATTGAATTTGAAACAGCCTCTAGAGAGTCTTCAATAGTTGATGCTGTTGAGAACTGATTTATGTTCAATTCTTTTAGTGAAGTTGAAATATTTTCAAATAAGACAACCTCCTCTTTATTGGCCTTATTGGACTCCTCAAGACCCTTAACAACTTGCTTAAAGATTAATTCACTGGACTGATTTGCCATTTTTATACTAGAAGATAACTCACTAATTTGATCAACAAAAATATCTAAAAATGCAGTTGAACCAACACCAACAGAAGCAGTATCAACACCACCTCCACCTTTAATAGTTTCGTTTGAATCAGAAATTTTATTAAGCACATCTGATGATTGTGACTCAATAAGTTTACCTTTTAGCCAATCTTGAATATCTTCAATAAACGAAGCTTGTTGTCTTGAAAGAATATACTGTAAAAAGTTAAGTAAAATAGCAGCAGCAACACCAAATAGTGAAGATGAAAACCCAATCGCCATACCACCAAGAGGTCCAGCAAATTGTGACATAACTTCTGCAATATTAATATCACCACCAAGTGATAAAATAATAGCACCCATATCATCAATAGCTTTTAGTAGTCCTGTAAATGTACCAAATAGACCAATCATAAGTGATGTACCAACGAAGAATGAGATATAACCTTTAGTATTATAAAATTGCTCTTCAAGCCAAGTATTTACATCTTTAGCTTCAGCATCAGTAAAAAATAAAACACCTTTTTTGGCTCTTTTTTCAAACATATTAGCAATAGTAGCAGGCATGAGTTTTCCAATACCTTTTAAGTAGTACTCAAGTTCATCACCTTTTTTATAAGATAATACTCCAAAAGTGCCTGCAAGCATAGTAAGCCTGATAGCTGATTGCATAATAACTATAAAACCAATAATAAATACTGTAAGAATTGCAGCATTAAAAGTTATGGTAGCTAAAAAGTAGCTTGCTATTATTTCTAGATTTGCAATAAGCATAAATAGAATAAATAACATAAATACAAAGAATATTTTTAGTAGTTTAAGTCTTCTCATACATCAATCCTAGAACATAAATAGTAATATTGAAATAACTAAACCTAAAGAAACATAAGTAACTGATTTTATCATATTATCAGCAATATTTACAAATCCATTATTTTTTTCTATTTGCTCACCCATAACATATAAACCTATTTCTACACCATTTATGTCTGTTGTTTTTTTATAAGTTCTAAAAAATACATCATCTGAGTCATGACTAGTTTTAAGTGCTTGCAAAAATTGATCTTCACCTGTGTCAGTGATTTTACTATAAAATCTACTACTATAAGCACTTTGGTATACTAAGTAATCATTTATAACAGCTTTATATCTTCCACTTTTTGTTTTTAGTGACAGTTTAACTAATTGTTTTTTATCTAGTAAAAAAACATAGTTATTATCTTGTGCTTCAAAATTTTTCCTTAAAGAATGAATTGACTCCTTAATTTCCATAAGTCCAATAAATTTACCATTTTTCATAATAGGTTTTATAAGTGTAATATATACACCACTTTGCTGAACTTCTATACCAAATACTTGAGATTTTGATCTAAGTGTTGATGATATTGTTTGTCTAATAATTGCTTTAGTTTCTCGTACAGGAAAAAAACTAATTTTAAGGGAATTAATACCATTTTTCTTATATGCTTTATTTAGTTCTTTACTTTGAATTGTAATACTTTTTTTATCATTAGATTCTACTGCTTTAATGATATTTTTATTTATACTAATTGCTTTTGATATTTCTAAATATTTTTCTTTTCTTTGATCTAAAATATTTTGTAAAGTTTTTATATAGTCATCCGAAATACTTAAGTATACTTTTTCTTTAATAGTTCCTGTCATCGTTAGTATTATATACATAAATACAGCGATACCTGATACAGATAATATTGTTAGGGTTGTAAAAAACAAACCTTTATTTTTCTTTAGTTTAGAAAGTAGTTCCTGAATTCTTTTAATAAAACTGAACATTAAAATCCTTTTAATTTATAAATCTAGTTATTATAACAAATTATATCTTATAACTCATATTATATTTTTCAATATGTGCTTAAAGATGTCAATTTATAAATATATTAGCTATAATGTAGCATGAAAAGATTAACAATAAACGAAATAAAAAATGTAATACAATTACGACATAAAAATGACAATTATAGTTCTTTAAAAGATATGCCAAAACCAGATGAATTTAAAGATATTCAAAA
>DQSS01000155.1 GCA_015663165.1 Arcobacter sp.
AGGGTTGATAATTTAAATCATATTTGTCGTGGTTGGATTTACCTTAGTAGTAACAATTTATTAAAACTACAGGGGGAATTTACTACTCCCCCAGCTTTTAAAAACAATCAGAAACTAAATAAAGCACAATCCTTAGGCTTAATTTTTAAATTATTAAAAAGTATGCATTATGTATGTTATATTAAGAATTGTTATTTTTCTCAATTTTCCATTTATAGTATAGTGTATGTGTATCATGTTCTTCTTTAGTCTTTGTAAAATCCTCTTTTGAAGTTATATTGTTTACTATTTTTTCCATTGATTGGATGTTTTTTTCATCAAGTTCTTCTTCTAATCTTACAAATTTTTCAACTAATTTATCAAATATAAAGTTATAGTCAAAACTATTTTCTTCTTTGTTGCTAAGTATTTTTTTTATCATTAGCCAGTTTGAGAAGACTTTATGCCAGATAATCTTTTGTTGTTTAGTTTGGCAAAGTCCTTCAATAATACTTTTCCATTTAAACAATCCAAAATATGCTTGATGATTTTTAAATAATTCTTCAATCCACCAATCTTCAAATTTAGGTAATCCTTTATAGTCTATTGGCTTTATTTTGCTTTTTGACTTTTGTACATTTTCATTGTGTTCTTTGATTTTTTCTTCTATATCTTGAACTAGTACAGATAAATGTAATACAATAATAGGAACATAAGTATCTAAAAATGCAAATGTTTTTAAATCTTCATTATCAGGTAGTGAAGAAAGTTTTCCTTGCCATTCATTCTTTATATTGTTAAGTGCTACATCTAATTCTAAAGTTTCTCTTATATTGTACTTTATAATAGTTTTACTTATTTCTATAAGTTGTGGATCATTGATATTTACTTCTTGTGGCAATTCATCAACTACCATCATTGCTTCAAGTTTTTGTGTTCTTTTTAAATTTAGATTTCTTTTTAGCCTTATTTTTTGCAATTTATAATAAGTCTGTTTTGCTAATGCCTCTTGAACATGTTGAAGTTCTTTGAACCTATCTTTATCTTTTTGTGGAATAGCATCATAGATGGCTTTGTATTCTTCAAGAGATTGACTTGATACTTCAAGGGTATTTTCAACAGAAGCAGATTTCATAGCAGAAACATGTATTGTTCCATCTTCTATCTCTTTTAATTGTTTTTTACAATTAGTAATACTCTTCTCATTCTCTTCTATTAAGTGCTCTAAAGCAAAAATACTTACTTCCATTAAATCTCCTTAAACCTGTATCCATTTTGGTCGAGTTTAGTTCTTATTATATTTTGATGCTCTTCGCCTTTTGTTTCTATACTAATAGTAACATTTGCATCTCCAAAGTCAAGTTGAACAGAATTTCTATCATAGTCTATTTGTACAATATTGGCATCGTTTAGCGTAAATATATCAGTAAGTTTTCTTAAACTTCCGGGTTTATCTATAAGTGTTACTATCATATTCATTTTTCTGTTTGATTTAACTAAACCTTTTTCTATAATCAAAGATAACATAGTAACATCAATATTTCCACCACTTAAAGGTAAAACTACAGTTTTACTTTCTATGTCAATTTTACCATGCATTATAGCAGCAAGTCCAACAGCCCCAGCACCTTCAACTACAATTTTTTGTTTTTCAAGTAAAAATAATATAGCACTAGCTATCTCTTTATCTTCAACTTCTACAATCTCATCAACAAGTGACATTGTATATTCAAGCATTCTAGGTGTTACATCTCTTACAGCAATTCCATCTGCAATAGTTTTTACTCTTTTACTATTTAGTATTTTTTTATTTTCATAAGAATTTTTCATAGCATTTGCACCTTGGGCTACTACTCCTATGATTCTTATGTTTGGTTTTAGTTCTTTAATAGCTACAGCCATGCCCGATATAAGTCCTCCTCCACCTATTGGTATGATTATCATATCTATATTTTCTAATTGCTCTAGTATCTCCAAAGCAACTGTACCTTGACCAGCTATAACTATATCATCTGCAAATGGATGTACAAAAGTTTTGTTATTCTCTTTCGCGTAAGATATAGCATACTCGTAAGCTTCATCATAATTTGCACCATGAAGTATCACTTGGGCACCATATGATTTTACACCAGATACTTTTGTAAGTGGAGTAGCTTCAGGCATAATAATAGTTGCATCAATTTTATAATGGTTTGCACTATATGCTAAACCTTGTGCATGATTTCCTGCACTTGCTGCTACTACGCCTAATTCTTTTTCTTTATCATTTAGTGATGCAATTTTATTAAAAGCACCTCTTAGTTTAAAACTACCGGTTAGTTGTAGGTTCTCTTTTTTTAAATATATATTTGCATTTAAATTTTTGCTTAAAATTGGTGCATGAGCTAATGGAGTGTAGTGAACTACACCATTTAATGTTTGTTTCGCTTCTTGTATATCTTTTAATTTTATCATATAAGATTATATAATAATCTTTATAATAATTAAGTAAAGTGTATATTTTAAGCACCTTTAAGATATACTAAAGCATATGAATAAAAAGGTTTTAATATATGAATAAATGTGGTTATGTAAGTGCTATTGGTCGTCCAAATGCTGGAAAAAGTTCTCTTTTAAATTGGTTGGTTGGTGAAAAAATCAACATGGTATCTGCAAAAGCAAATGCGACAAGAAAAAGATCCAATACAATAGTAATGCATGAAGAAGACCAGATAATATTCGTAGATACTCCAGGACTTCATAAGCAAGAAAAACTTATAAATCAGTTTATGTTAAAAGAAGCATTAAGAGCTATTGGGGATTGTGATTTAGTTTTATTTTTGGCTCCTGTTACTGATAAAGTTATTCACTATGAAAAGTTCCTAGAAGAAAATAAGAAAAATAAAAAGCATATACTATTACTAACTAAAACAGATTTTATCACTGCTGATGAAGTAGCACAAAAGATAAAAGAATATGAAAAATATAACGATAAATATCTTTCAATCATGCCTATATCTATTCAAAAAGGTACAAAGCAAAGTGATATACTAAGTGAAGTTGTAAAATATCTTCCAGAGTCTCCATATCTTTATGACACAGAAATCATGACAACTACACATCTTAGAGAAATATATAAAGAGTTTATAAGAGAGTCAGTATTTGATAATATTTCTGATGAGATACCTTATGAAGCTGATGTGGTTATAGAAAAAGTTGAAGAAAAACCAAGAGTAGAAGTGATAAAAGCAACTATAGTTGTAGAAAAATCAACTCAAAAAGGGATGATAATAGGAAAAGGCGGAGAAGCTATCAAAAGAATAGGGCTTAATGCAAGGAAAAAAATAGAGCCACTTATCGGTAAAAAAGTTTATCTTGAACTATTTGTTTCAGTTAAAAAAGGGTGGAGTAAAAACAAAGCTTCACTTAAAGAAATGGGATATGACTTCGAATGATGTAGATTATATACATCATAAAAATATAAAGAATTTCACTGTTGATGTTACGGGTGAAATCTCTTCAAAAAATCTCAAAGAATTTATAAAAACTTCTATTGAGATAGAACTTCAAGAAAACATTTTCGAATATCAAGTTTTTGTATCTTTTATACAAAAAGCTAACAAATATGAAATTTACCTATATCATTCACCTTACAAACTCCTAATACTCCCAGAAATATTTTATAAAAAAGTTACAAAAGATGATACTACTCAATATCAACTATATATATGCAAAGATTTTTTTGTAGTTTATTTAAATAATAGCTTTTATTTTTATAAAAATAATGATAACTATAAATATGAAGATATATTGAGTTATATATCTTTTTTTTACAAGATAGACTCAAATGAGATAAATGTATATGAAGTATCACAAAAAGAATTTGAAATATTAAAGATAGAGTATCTTGATGGTAAAAAAGAAAGTAAATTAAACTACATAGATTTTTCTTCAAATAATAGCTATAAATATTATTTGCTATATTTATTTAGTATTATTTTATCTGTTGCATTGTATTTTGCTATGGGTCAGAATACAAAAGAAGTATATGTTTCAGATGATACTTCTGCCCTTAAAAATATAAAATCAAAATACTACAAAGCCTTAGCTAATAAATATAAATATAAAGAATTAAAAACAAATGCATTGATAGGTATATTTGATGATTTGAAGATGTATAACTTAACTCTTTTATCATGTAGTTATAAAGAGATATGTTTGCTAAGAATAAAATCAAAAGATAAAAAAGATTTATACAAGTTTGTAAACCTACACAAAGAAAAAATAAAAATTAAAAGTATTGTAAGCCAAGAGAAAATATATATTATGGAGATAGAATTTGAACTTTAAAATATATTTTAATAACTTATCTTCTTTACAACAAATACAGTTATATATTATACCTTTAATGATTGTAGTATTTGTATATATAAACTATAGTAGTCCAAAACTTGTAAAAAATAATAATACTAATTTACATATCAATAAAGAGATTACGAAGTATAAAAATAAATTAGATAGTTTAAAAGATGAGAATAAACAAATAGAACCACTAAAAATAATTAGTTCTTATGAATATTTAGCAAATAAATTTAAAGTAAATATCCTAAATCTAAGTATTTCTAAACATCTTATAACTATACAATATAAAAGCAAACATAAAAATGCTATATCGTATCTAAACTCTTTAGAAAAAATAAGTGACATTATGACTTTTGATATATTATCTGAAGGCAAATATACAATAGTAAATGTTGTAACAAATATCAGCAATAGTAAAAGTATAAATACAATAAACCAAACAATAAATCAGAATATATACAATCCCTTTAAAGAAAAAAAGATTTTACAAACTATACAAGCTAAAGCAATAATAGATAGTTTTGTAATGTTAGACGGAAAATGGTATCAACTAAATGACATATATAAAAAAGCAAAGATAATAAAAATATCAAAAAACTATATTACTTTAAAGTCTAAAAATAAAACTACTATTTTAAAGGTATTTGATGATGAATAGTATTTATGATTATATTATAGATTATGAACTAAGTAAGCTTGTATCAAAAGAGATATTGCAAAAGTATCAATTCATACCAATTAGAAATTTTGAAATATATATGATAGTTGCAATTGTTGATGAAAATATAAATAAGTCTATATTAGAAGAGTTGTTTAATACACCTATTAAATTTATCAAAATACCTAAGATGGTATTTGAATATGAGATGATGTATTTGGAATATAAATATGAGATATTTAAACTTGCAAATACTTCTTTAACTCAAGATATAAATAATATAAACTATTCAACAATAGAAGTTTTCAATACAAAGATGTTTTTCTTTGCTATTTTGTTAAATTCTAGTGATATACATATGGAAACGCAAAAAGAAAGTATGATTATAAGATTTAGAATTGATGGGGTGTTAAAACAAATATTTAACTTTGAATATAAATTATACTACATCTTAAGCTCTAGTATAAAACTACTTTCTTCACTTGATATATCACAAAAAAGATTGCCTCAAAATGGTAGATTTTCTTTAAATATAAAAGATGAAAGCTTTGATTTTAGAGTTTCTATTATGCCTAGTATTTATGGTGAATCTATTGTGATAAGAATACTAGATAATAAGAAAGCATATATGCCACTAGAAGAGATAGGTTTTACAAATGAAGTCTATAACAACATACAACAAAATATAAACTATACAAATGGATTGGTACTTATTACAGGACCTACGGGAAGTGGTAAGACTACAACAATGTATTCAATACTAAACAAACTAAATGATTCTGCAAAAAAGATTATAACCATAGAAGACCCTATAGAATATAACCTAAAAGGAATAATCCAAATAAATATAAATGAAGATATAGGACTAAGCTATGAAGAGGTTCTAAAAAATATACTAAGACAAGACCCAGATATACTTATGATAGGAGAAATAAGAGATATAAAAACGCTTCAAATCGCGGTACAAGCCTCACTTACAGGACATCTTGTATTTGCAACTTTACATACAAACTCAGCAATTAAAACTTTAAATAGACTATTTGATTTAAAAGCAGAACCATTTTTGATATCTGCAGCATTAAGAATGATAATATCCCAAAAGCTTATCAGAATACTATGTGAGAACTGTAAAGAAGAAATTATAATAGATGATAAAAAAGTATATAAAGCCAAAGGCTGTAAAATATGCAATCTTAGTGGATATATAAAAAGAGAAGTTTTGGCTGAATCATTATGTATAGATGAAAAAATTTCTAAAATGATAAATGAGAACCTTGATATATCTAGAATAGAAGAATATAGTAACTATACAAGTATAAAAGATGTAGCATATCAAAAAGTATTATCAGGTCAAACATCTTTTGAAGAGTATTATAAAAATGAGATTTAAAGTATATTATGAAGATGATAAAAAACTAAAGAGTATAAGTTTAGATGCAAACTCTAAAAGTGATTTAAAAGAAAATGAAAATTATCCGTATAATGTAGTGAAAATAAAAGAGATTAGTAAATTTGAGTTTCAAAATAAATTTATAATAAAAAACGATAAAGAGATATTAGAAATATTTTATGAGATGTCTACTATGCTTGAAGCAAAGCTAAGTATTGATGAGGTATTGGAAATACTTTTAAATACAAAGTTTTCTAAAAATACAAATGAAGTATTGTTATCTATGAGAAATGCTTTGGCAAATGGATATGATATACATAAAGCTTTGCAAAAGCATCAGAAATATATAGGATATTTACCAATAATATTTTTCAAAATAGGGGAGAGAAACTCAAATCTTGCAGAGTCTATATCTTCTTTGTACAATTTATTAAATGAAAACTATATCATAAATCAAAAACTTAAAAGTGCTACTTCTTATCCTATTATGTTACTTTTTGCATTGTTGACTTCTTTGATAGTAATATTTATATATGTTATTCCAAAGTTTGAGTATATATTTTCTAGCTTAGGAGATGATTTACCTTTGAGTACCTTTATGCTTTTGTTTATAAAAGATTTCGTTTCCTTGTATTATGTGTATATTTTTTTAAGTTTATTTATAATATATATCTTGACTTTATCTATATATAAAAAATATCAATACTTCTTTGATGAGGTGTTGATATCAAAAATACCATATGTAAGTTCTATGTATAAATATACGGTATTTTACAAATTATTTCTAAGCTTATATCTAATAGTAAAATCAAAATTCCAATTTCAAAATGCACTGATAAGTGTAGAAAATATATCTTCAAATTTATATGTAAGAACAAAAATAAAAGATATAATCCAAGATATAAACAATGGTATGAGTATATCAAGAGCTTTTGAAAAAACAAAACTATTTGATAATATTGCGATAAGACTACTTCTAACTGCACAAAAAACAAATAAAATAGAAACGATACTTTTTGATATACAACAACTTTATAAAAAAAGATTGATGCAATATATAAAAAAACTAACTCTAGTACTAGAGCCACTTCTTATGGCATTTATTTCAAGTATAGTATTGTGGTTGGTTTTGGCAATTATGACACCAATATGGCAGATGGGTACTCTTATAAAATAATTTGGAAAGATTTGATACAATATCAAAAATTAACAAATATTATGGAATAAAAATGGAAAATGCAGTAAAAGAAATCTTAGAACATATTGGTGAAGACATAAACAGAGAAGGTTTAATAAAAACACCTTCAAGAGTGAAAAAAGCATGGGAATTTATGTGTAGTGGATATGATAAAGATGCAAAAGAGATAATAAACTCAGCACTTTTTACATCATCAAATGATGAGATGGTAGTACTAAAAGATATTGAGTTTTATTCTATGTGTGAACATCATATGCTTCCTATTATTGGAAAAGCACATGTTGCATATATCCCAAATGGTAAAGTTGTAGGACTTAGTAAAATACCAAGAGTAGTAGATGTATTTGCAAGAAGACTTCAAATACAAGAACAACTAACAGAACAAATAGCAGATGCTATAAACGATGCTATATCTCCAAAAGGAGTTGCAGTTATGATTGATGCAAGACATATGTGTATGGAGATGAGAGGTGTTGAAAAGATCTGTTCTACAACTGTTACTTCTGCACTTAGAGGATTATTTAAAAAAGATAAAAAAACGAAAGATGAGTTTTTATCTATTGTTTCTAATTCTTTAGGAAAGTAAAAAATTAAATAATTTTGGTTTTATTCTAATTAGGAATAAACCAAATTATTAAAACTAAACCAAATATAATTCTATATATACCAAACGCCACAAAAGTAAAGTTCTCTAAAAACTTAAGAAATAATTTTATAGTTATATAAGCAACTATAAAAGCAGTTACAAACCCTACGCCTAAAACTAAAAAGTTAGCATCTGTAAAATCTTTATAGTGCTTTAATAAATCATATCCAGTAGTAGCACACATAACAGGAAATGCTAAAAGAAAAGAAAACTCAGCACTTGCTTTTCTATTTAGTCCTACAAACATAGCACCAATTATACTCGCACCTGCACGGCTTGTACCAGGTATAAGAGCTGCTATTTGAGCTAGTCCTATATAAAATGCTTGCTTATAAGATACTTTTTCTACATCATCTATATGTGTTTTTGATTCATCATAATATTTTTCTGCTATTAAAAATATGATTCCACCAACTATAAACATATAAGCAACTATCTCAATAGTAAACATAGCTTTAATAGATGAAGCAAAAATAAATCCAACAGTTCCAATAGGTATAAATGCAATAGTAAGTTTTTTCCAAAGTTCTATTTTACTTGGTTTAAATTTATCTTTATATACCAAAACTACAGCTAATATTGCTGCAAATTGAATAATAACTTCATATGCTTTTGTTACTGCTGATTGATCTATATTTAAAAATTCACTAGCAACTATTAAGTGTCCAGTTGAAGATATAGGTAAAAACTCTGTAAATCCTTCTATTATTCCAAGTATTATTGAATCTAAAATTCCCATTTATTTGTGTCCTTTTGTAAGCTTAAAAAATATTTTTAAAGATTGTTTTTCTTTGTATCCTATATTATAAGATATCTTTTTTAAATATTCTAAAATTTGTTTATTTGATAAGTTTGTTTTTTTGCTGTATTGATTTAATATATACTGCGGGATTTTTACATTTGTCTTTAAAAACCCTTTAGATAGCTTTGCTAAATACTTTTCATTTTTTTTTATACATAGTCTGGCAAATACAAATGGTAAATTGTATTTTTTATTCCATACATCTGCTAAATCAACAAAATCTTGATTTGATGAGTTGTGATAATGATATAGTGCTTTATCCCCTATAATTATCTCTCCGTTTATATCTAAAACTTTTGCTAATGCATTTGATGTATCTGATTGAAAATCATTTTTATTTTCACCTTTTAGTACGAGTACAGATAAAACTTCTTTTGGTGCAACTATTCCTATATCTAAACATTTACAATTTTGTGATGCAATAGAAGATATAAAAGCTGCATCTATTTGTCTTTTTTTGAACTTTTTGTTTATAGCAGATGGATATGATTTTTTGTAGTTTATTATTTGTTTTATTTGAGATGATGATATATTTTTTTTGATATATGTATAAAATGGAAGTAAATTTATAAAATCAATTTTAGCAAAAATCATAGCATCCCTTAATTTTTTGTTTGCTATAATATCGTATATTTGATTACACAAGGGTTAATATGATAAGAGTAGAGTTTTTAGGACCAATTGGTAAAGAACCACTAAGTTTAGACATAACAAACTTAAATGAACTAAGTGCTATTTTAAAAGAAGATGCGTCATTATCTTCTTGGCTACAAAATAGTGCAATAGCTGTAAATGATATGTTAGTACAAGATAAGAATTTTGCTCTAAAAAGTGGAGATAAAGTATCTTTACTTCCGCCTGTATGTGGTGGATGATTTGAAAAATTTAGAACTTTTTGATGGTTCATTACCTGTAGAGAAAATTACAAACAAATGGTATGCTGATTTTAGATTATCAAACTTTGGTGCTATCATTACTTTTGTTGGTGTTGTAAGAGATGAAGATGGAATTGATGGACTTAGTTTTGACATTTATGAACCTATATTAAACTCTTGGTTTGAGTCTTGGCAAGAAAAAGCTAAAGCAAAAGGGGCAATTGTACTTATGTCTCATAGTAAAGGTGATGTTTTAAATCATACTAGTTCATATATTGCAGGAGTTTGTAGTCCTAAAAGAAGAGTAGCTTTAGAGCTTATTGATGAGTTTGTTGAAGATTTTAAAGCAAGTGCCCCTATATGGAAATATGATATTATCAAAGGCAAAAGAGAATATGCACTAGATAGAAGTACAGCAATAAAAGGTGCAGGTATTTTATTTTGAGAGTAGATTTACATAATCATACAACTTTATGCAATCACGCAACAGGCACAAGTGAAGAATATATACAAAAAGCTATAAGTTTAGGTATAGATGTGTATGGTTTTTCAGATCATGCCCCTATGGATTATGAACCAGAATATAGAATGAATTTATCACAAAAAGATAAGTATGAGAAAGATATTTTAATACTAAAAGAAAAATACAAAAAAGATATAGATATAAGACTTGGGTATGAAGTAGATTTTATGTCAAATTCTAAATATATGGAAAAAAGTATTTTAAATGCAAAAGTTGATTATCTAATAGGTTCTGTTCATTTTTTAAATGAAGATGATACTTTATGGGGATTTGATAATCCTGCTTTTATAAAAACCTACGAAACATCAAATATTGATAAAATATGGCAAGATTATTTTGATGCTATTGAAGCTATGGCTAAAACAAACTATTTTAATATAGTAGGTCATTTTGATTTGATAAAAGTATTTAAATTTTTACCAAAAAAAGATATAAGACTTATGGCTACAAATGCAATCAAAGCAATTAAAAAATCAAATATGTCAGTAGAATTAAATGCAGCAGGTTTAAGAAAACCTATAAAAGAAGCTTATCCTTCAAAACAATTATTACAGTTAGCATTTGAGTATGATATAGATATAACATTTGGAAGCGACGCACATAGTATCGAGCAAGTTGGCTTTGGGTATAAAGAAGTATTAACAATGGCCAAAGATATTGGTTATACAAAATGTATAAGTTATAACGATAAAAGTAAAGAAATATATGACATATAATTTACAATTTTAGTTAATATCTTTAATTTTAAGTTTAAAAACGATAAAATGAAGCATAATTGAGGAGTTAGAATGGTTGATAAAGTATATAGATTAGTTACTAGAAGTGATATGGATGGTTTGGTATGTGGTACACTACTTAAGTTTCTAGGTATCATTGATGAGATTTCTTTTGTACATCCAAAAGATATGCAAGACGGTAAAATAGAGATAACGGAAGATGATATCACTACAAACTTACCTTATGTAGATGGTGTGCATATTGCATTTGACCATCACTTTAGTGAAACAGTAAGAAACGAAAAAAGAGATAATCATATTATTCAGCCTGACGCTCCAAGTGCTGCTGAAGTTGTGTATCAATACTATGGCGGAGATGAAAAATTCCCACCTAGATTTAAAGCTATGATGGATGCTGCTAATAAAGCAGATGCAGCACAGTTTTCTAAAGATGATATTTTAGATCCTCAAGGTTGGGATTTATTAAGTTTCTTAATGGATAGTAGAACAGGTCTTGGAAGATTTAGAGAATTTTCAGTATCTAACTATCAACTTATGATGGATTTAATTGATTATTGTGCAGAGCATACAATCGAAGATATCTTAAACTTAAGTGATGTAAAAGAAAGAGTTGATTTATATTTCAAATATTCTAAAGAGTTTGAAGATCAATTAAACAGATGTAGTACAGTTCATAATAACTTAATCATTATAGATTATAGAGATGAAGAGATTATATATCCAGGAAATAGATTCTTAATATATGCAATGTATCCAAATATAAATATCTCAATACACGCAGTATGGGGAAGAAATAAGCAAAATGTTGTTTATAGTACTGGTAAATCAATTATTAACAAATCATCTCAAACAAATGTTGGAATGTTAATGCTTAAATATGGTGGTGGTGGACATGAAGCTGCTGGTGGATGTCAACCTTCACATGAAATAGCAGAGCAAGTTCTAAGTGAGCTAATCGCACAAATCAACGCAGACGGTTAATCTCAACAGTCTAATTTATCAAAATTTTATTTTTAAGGTTAACTTGAAAATAAAACTCCTTTTGAACAAAACTTCAAAACAATG
>DQSS01000045.1 GCA_015663165.1 Arcobacter sp.
AGTCAAATGCTTCTATTTTAATGATAAGTACTATAAAGTCGTTAAAATATATAAATTTACAGTAATTTTAACGATTTTTATTCAGCCTGTCCCCCTTTTTTGTCCCCTTTTTCCCTTGTAAATTCTACTTCTTTACCATGTGGGAAAAGCTCACAAGCCAACTCTCCTACTGCATTTCCTGTTTCAAGTACTGCTTTGGCAGATGCATCTGGTGCTGTGAGTACAGATGGGTTGTGCTTTTTGAGCCATAGGGATTTTGGGCATTGGATGGCTCGAGTGTAGAGGGATTTAGAGAGGGTCGTCGTAAATTAAACTATCTCCGATTCTCTACGATTTATGATAATTTCATCCCCCTTTTTACTTTTATTTACTTTTCCTATCCATTTTTCTTTACTCATATATTGAACTATTGTCCAAATATTTTCCTCAAAATCAACCTTTAGATTTTTTAGTGTTCTTTCTAAAATTTCAGAATATGGTTTTCCTAACTCATCTAAATAATTTGTAACATCTAAAATATCTATAGTATCGATGTTATAAGCTAATATAGATACCCTATTTTCTAAATCTATTGAGTTATTATAAAATAACTCTTGAAATATATCATTTGGTATTTGTTCATTAATATCCATATAAAATTGTGCAATTTGTTTCAGCTGATCAAAATTAAAACTACTACTTTTTTCTATAATAAATCTCTTATTCTCTTTTGTCAAATTAGTGGAGTTTAACAAACCAACGAACACTTCACTTTCAAACGTAATATCTAATTCATCTTCAGGATACTTATCTATATATCTTTCCATAAACTTAACAGCACACTCTACACATTGTTCTGCAATAGAATGATAAACTTCTGTTTTAGGCATCAATCTACCTGTATCTATAAGAATATTAATCTTATCATCATCTAGTGTTGAAAGTTCTAAATCACTGTACCAAAAATTATAGCTTTCTATTAATATTTTATAGGAATCATTATCAAACTCATTTTTTTCTAATATTTTCTTAATAAGTTTACTTCCTTTAAATTCTTCATGCTCTTCGAAATATTTCTTAGACAATATTCGTTTTGCCTTTGAAAGTTCTTTTGCATTCTCTTCATCATTTAAAAAATTAAATAAAGACTCATCAAGTTCATTTTTTTCTATATAATAATTAAATACATTATTCCAATTAGATTCTAATAAATTATTTTCAAATAAATTAGCCCACCAATCTTTATTTTCTATATTTAAAATATTACTAATTCTATTTTCTGATTTTTCAATAATATTTTGCTTATACGCATCATCTAAATTTTTATGGGTTAATAAATAAACCAAAGTCTCTTCAGACTCTAAATTATTCTCCTCTAACTCATTTATTACATTTTCATAGTATCCATCTATATCACTATCAATATACTCAACCATATAAGATAAATAATTTTCTCGAACAGTAGTTAAATGTGCTTTATAAAATAAATCCCTATCCCACTCATTTTTGCTAGGTATTGCTTCAATAATAGACCTTATGTTATCAATAGTAAATCTATAAAGGTTATTTTCATATATATACATAAACAGTGGAGTAACTTTTATTAATTTTTTAGTAATTTCATCAAACTTAACATCATGTTTTAGTAAAATTGCTTGAACTGTATCTTTCTCGTTCAAATTTTCATATATATCAACTAAATATTCTTTCAGTAATAAACTTAGTGTGCTTATATCGTCATCTGACAATTCAAGCTTTTTTAGATTATCTAAAATAAAAATCAATATCTCTTGAAGCAGTGAAGTATCACTTTTAAAAATATTGCTTATAGAAGCAAGTGTCATATTTTCATCTAGCAATATCTCTTTCAAAAAAGAGAGTAAAAAATTTTCATCTTTAATATTTTTTTCCACCAATATAAAATTGAACTCTTGGTTACCATCTCTAAAGATTGTTTTTAGAAAAAACATTCTTTTGTCTTTATGTTTTGTAGTATGGTCAAAAAAGTATTTGGCAATATCCAAGTTTATGATATTATCAGTTTCAAAATCTTTGGCATCAAGTTCTTCTATAACTGAAGCAATATTATCAAGCTTATAATCAAAGTTTTTTGACTCATTATCTTTTATGGCTACTATCAAATCATGGTCACTCTGCGTTAAGTCTCCTTCATGAAAGTATGAAATATATGCTTTATACTTTTCATTTATATATCCATGTTTTATAAGATGTTTTATAAGCTTCCAATTACTTTTTTCTTCATTAGACCAAATTTTAGTAGGCACATTTTCTATATCCTTTATATCTAACATACTTAAATCATCTTTTAAAAGTTGAGTCATTAACGCATATTTGCAATCTCTTATTTGTTGTTGTCCTTCATGTAACTCTTTAGTTAATTTACCCTCTTTTTCTAGGACTTTATTTTTAATAATTTCTAATTTCCTATTATACTCATTATAATAATTTGAAAAATTTGCACTTGTTGTATTATAGGAATTACAATAGTAAGGAAGTTGCCCTCCATTTAAATACATGTTAAAAGCTTCTTCATTTCCTATCAGCTGGGCTTGTGTTATTTTTGAATTTTGATAACTAAAATTTTCAAAATTATTATGTTGAATAATAATCTTTGCTAGGAATAGCATTTTTAGCTCTTCCACACTTTCTAACTCTTCGTTTTCTACAGCATCAAGTTTTGATTGAACTACATTAAGTTTTTCAGTTAAGCTATTGAGTGTATTTTTTCTTAATGCCTCTTTCTCATCAGTAAATATCCTATATAATTCTCCTTCTCTATTGTGTAAAAGAGCAAAATCTTGTGGGAAAAAGTTTTTATAAATAATCATACTAAACAAATCTTTTTGATTTTTAGTATTTATAGACTTGTGGTAAACTAAATATTCGTTAAATATATTGGTAAGTTGTCGTAAATCTTTTATATAATACGAAATATCTTTTAAAAATGCTTTACCTATATTTGACAACAATCCAGATTTTTCAAATTTATTAATCAATATATCTTTGGCATTACTTGTGTTTACAATAGGAATTACAGGTATGACCATTTCAAAGAACTTAGTTCTCTCTTCTCCTGTAAATATACTATCTTTTACAGCATAAATAAATGTTATTTTTTTATGATTTTTAATCTTTTCATAGCTATTTAAAAGAATATTAATCTCTCGTAATTTTTGAAAAATATTTGTAACTTCATGACGGTCTAAATCTTCAATAACAACTACTTCATAATCGGTAGCTTCAAAAAAATAAAGAATCTCATCTATATATTGATTTAAAAGTGAACCTTCTTTATTTTCTTCTAAATCTAAGTTTACCCCCTGAAAAGAGAGTTTATTAAGCTTTATTTTTCCTATCCCTCTGAGTATCAAATATATTATCACCAATGTAGTAACAAGTAAAGGGATAATACTACCTAGCAATAAAATAGTTTGAATATTAATATCATAAGTTTCTAATGTCTTATGAATAGCATCTCTATGCTTATAAACAAAAAATGAAACTATCCATACAAAAAACATAAAAGCATATGACCATAACTCTTTAGAATCTTTATTCTCTGTTCTATTGAGTTTAGAGTATGGAACTTTATCTTTAGATACTTTATAAAAAATTTGCTGAAGAATACTTCTTTCTATTGATTGCTCTTTTTCTTCTTTTTTACTATTTTTATCAAAGTTTGCAAGTGATATTTCAAGATATTTATTTTTTTCTTTTGGGGGTAATTTATTAAGAAATCTTTTTAATATACTACTTTTCCCTGAACCATATGAACCTGTAAGTGCTATATTTTTAACACTCTCATCATCAACACCTTTTTCTAATAGTTCAATATATACTTCTTGATTTTGCCCATTTGATATTGGTGCGAGGTTACTGAAATTATCTATAATATTCTTGTTTATCTTCTCTTTACTCATATAAAACTTCCTTCTTGAAATTTATTTTTACAACACGCTCAAACATTTCCCTAATTTTACTCTCATGAGAAATCAAAAATATCTGTCTATACTGCTCTTTAATTGTCCAGTTACACCACGTTATACCAGTTCAACTAAACTAAAAGCAATAGCTTGATACCATATGAAATCTTTCACCATAAAGGATTTATA
>DQSS01000205.1 GCA_015663165.1 Arcobacter sp.
CGAGGTTAATTAAATTGAAAGTCATATATCATACACTCCACACTCTCAACCATTTCTTGTCTACAAAATGGTTTTGGAAAGTTATTTCTTTTGTAGCTATAGCTATGTATTTGGCTCCGCTCATACTATGGGGTGAAAATATCAATATGTTAATCTATGATAATTTAGATTCAAATGTTGTATGGCTTAAAATTCTTGCTGAAAGTGGCATGATCTTTGCAGAAAATGATGCCATTATTCCAAATATGATGAATGGTCTTCCAAGACTTAGTTATGGAAGTGAATTTAATGTTCTTTTATGGCTATACTACTTTTTCTCTCCTATAGTAGCCTATACTATTAATGAAGTTCTCATACATACCATAGCCTTTTTTTCAATGTTTTTACTCATAAATCGCTATGTTGTTCCTGCTCATCTCCGCTATCGCCATACTATTGTCTATTTTACATCATTGGTATTTGCACTACAGGCATTTTGGCCATCAGCAGGGCTAAGTATCGCTGCACTGCCGTTAATGACATATATTTTTATAAATATCTATAAAAATCGTGCAACAAAAGTAGATTGGTTTTTACTTTTTCTACTTCCACTTTACACCTCTTTTATTCTTGTTTATGCTTTTTATTTGGGATTTGTAATGATATTTATGATAATAGATACTCTGTATAATAAAAGAATACATAGACCTTTTTTCATTGCATTTCTTACAGTACTCTCCCTATATCTTCTCGTAGAATACCGTCTTGTTCTCTCCATGATTCTTCATAACGGATTTATCTCACATAGAACTGAGTTTGATGTCTTCTTTACAGAATCATTCATATCTGCAACACGCAAGTTTTATCTTTTCTTTTTAAATGGTCACACAACACATGTTAAAGGTACACAAATGCCTCTAATCTTGCCATTTATCCTTTTTGCAATGCTCTTACAACTTTTCAACCGCAGATTAACTAAAAATGAGTCTTTAGTTATCATAACACTCTTTGCCATAAGTATTATGTTAAACGTGTGGGGTGATGTTTTGGGAAGCATTTACAGTATCCCCTCTATCTTACTTTTTACTGTTGGGTATATGCTTTACAAAAAAAGCTTTAGCATGCTCAACCTAACGATGATAAGCATAATTTTTATTTCTGCTATTTATGGGTATACGTTTTATGAAGCTTTTGATGTCATACTTGAATGGTTTCCTATCTTTAAAAGTTTAAGCCTTGCACGAGGCAGTTTTACGCAGCCGTTACTTTGGGGGATACTTATCTCTCTTGCAGGGGTGGTGGTTTATAGAAAACTACATTTTCAGGTGCTCTTTTTAGTGATTATTTTAGCTATACAAATTTACATATCTTCTCTGTACAGTTGGTACAAAATAGATAGATATAAAGATTTATCTACATTTCAAAATTATTATGCACCAGAACTTTTTGAACAATTAAAAAAAGATATTCCCAAAGATTTAAAAGATGTACGTTTTGTCAGTTATGGCATAGAACCTGCCGTAGCTCTTTACAATGGATTGTATACCGTAGATGGATATAGCGCAAATTATCCTATTGCTTATAAACATGCATTTCAAAAAGTCAACGTCTGTGAAACAAAAAATCTCTTTACAACAAATGAAATGTTTAATACTTTGCAAAGTAAAATATATACAGCTGATAAAATTTTTGATGATTGGGGAAGTAAACTTTATATTTTAAGTATTCAAAGTTCTCTTGGTGATTATAAAAAGGGATTAGTCATCAATACATTAAACTTTAATGAAAATGCTTTATTAGACTTAGGTACTGATTATCTACTCTCTTCCTATAAACTGTCAAATCCAAAAAGCAGAAAATTGATTTTTTGTAAAATGTATAAAGGGGAAGAGAATAGTTGGGATATCTATTTATACAAGTTTCAAAAATAAATAATCCTGACCAAATGGTCTGGATTATGTAACTATGTTCATAAAGAAACTGATGTACCGCCAAATGTAAATGTAGTATTAAGATTATCACATATACTTGGTGCACCTGTCGCACTAATAGAAGATGCTCCTACGGATATAACAATTGTATTTACAGAAGATGCTTCTACTGCTACACACGCGGAAGACCCTGTTTTTATAGCCGTCTTTTTTGCAGTATACTCTGCTATCATATCCGTAAAACACACAGCAAGGTTTTTACAATCTGTTGAATCAACTGCATCATCTCTAGTTGCTGCTAATTTAGGAATGGCTACCGCTGCCAAAATTCCAATAATAACAATAACAAAAATCAACTCTATCATAGTAAAAGCTTTTTTCATATCTAAATCCTTATACGGATACTCTGATTAAAAATATACAAAAAATATTGTATTTTAGAAAGTAAGAGTTATTTAAATTTTTAAGTTGGGGTATATATCCCCCCTAGACGAGGGGATAATTCTTTCTCTCCTTTATAGCCAAGGAAATGAAAAAATACTAGATGGAAATTGTAGATCCACCAAAAATAGAAGTTGTGTTAAGCGCTGAACATTGAGTTGGCGCACCACTAATCGCTACTGTACCTGTTCCCACAGTAGCAGTAACAGTAATTGAATTTTGAGTAGAGGCTTCTGCTGCAACACAACCTGCAGATGCAGCTTTTGTCATTGTCTTAGTTGCGGTATATTCTGCACCCATATCAGAGACACATGTTGCTATGTTTGCACAATCTTTTGCATTTTGTGCATCATCTCTAGTTGCTGCTAATTTAGGAATGGCAACCGCTGCCAAAATACCAATAATTAC
>DQSS01000025.1 GCA_015663165.1 Arcobacter sp.
CAAACGGTGGAACACTATTTCTAGATGAGATTGCTGAAATGCCATTTCATCTTCAAGCAAAACTACTTCGAGCATTACAAGAAAAAGTAATATATCGCCTTGGATCAACAAAAGGAGTTTCAGTAGATGTTCGTATTGTAGCAGCTACTAATGCAGATATTAAAACTAAAATGCAAAATCAAGAGTTTAGGGAAGATCTTTACTACCGTATTGCAACTATTCCTATTCATATACCACCATTACGAGAAAGAAAAGATGAAATCATACAAATTGCACAAAAGAGTCTAGAATATATAATTGAAAAATATAGTTTTAATCCAAAAGTTTTTAGTGAAAAAGCAAAAGAAAAAATGATTGACTATAATTGGCCTGGAAATATACGTGAACTAATTGCAGTAGTTGAAAGAGCAGCTATACTTTCAGATGGAGATACAATTACAGAAAACGACCTCTTTTTAGATGCAAGGATTTAAAGCATGAAAATATTAAAACTAGCAATCTTAATCATTGCAACAGTAATTCTGAATGGATGTGGGGTAAGCGACATAAAGATAGATTCTATTGAAGACTTAAATACAGAAGATAATATAAGTATTGGCTATACTACAATAAATGATAATAATCAATCAGATGGCACTGCTACACAAACAGAAAATGTTGAAAATGATAGTAATGATCCAATAGTAGATAATACCCCTATTGTCATACATGATGGAACAGATTCATCTTATACTAGTAGTGATCCATACAATAGTGATTCAGCAGTCAATGACCAAACAGTAAATGATCAAACAGATACTACATCTAATGATGGCTCATCAAGTAGTATTATAATAGATCAAAATGCTTGTGACTTACCTAACTATATATCTGATGATGGTAATGATCCACAAGGAGTTCAAAAAGATGGGATAAAATTTACCCAAAAACTCTCAAATGCCGGTGAAGTTTTAACATTTTACTATGAGAAAAATGCAGATGAAAAAGCTGATTTAGATATGCATTTAGGTGATTTTTATGATGAAAATAATACCTTAATGTTTTCTCTTTCCATTAATGAAGCATATTTTAATAAAGGCTCTTTTTATATTAAAAATGAGTATACAGGCAAATGTTATAGGGGTAATTTTCCACCAAATGCGATGACGCCACCTAGTAAAATAGTTCAAGAGGTCTCTAAAGAGTAGAGTAATTGTCGATATTATAGCAAAGGAGTATAACTATGCTAAAACGAGTATTAACAAAGTCAATAGTAATAAGTTTAATTGCTTCATCATATCTTTTATCAAATGATACACTTCAAGTAGAGGTATTTAATAGTGATAAATGGCAACTTATAGGTGTTAATGGGTTACATAATGAATCTAGTACCAATAGTTCAGGTGCTGGTAATAATTGGGATGAAGTAAATGGAATTAGTAGTGGTGACACAAAAGATACTGTTGATAGCAGTGATACTATAACTTGGTATAATTACGATAGTTCAAATAGTGCGGTAGAAACTACTGATGATAATGCTTCACTTGGTATTTTAATGATTAAAGATCGCAAACTACCAGATGGAAGTACAACAAATAATGGGGATGTCGTCTATGTAAAGGGAAATTTTAAACCTTTTGATCCAACTTCAACAAAAAAATCTATGTATTTAAAAGGTAAAAGCACAGATGATCCTGTCTTGAAAATAGTATATCAAGCAGATATGGAAGATACAGATATCTATATAAAGTTCAACAATCAAAATAATGATGCAGATTTTTATATAAATATTAAATTAAATGACAAATATACTTACGATAATGCTTTTGTCTTAGATGGTAACAAAAGGGCAGATACCATAGTTGCTCCAACAGTAACTACAACCCCTCAAGTAAAGATACTTAATGTTTATGATGAGAACTTAAGTGACAATAATCGCTCGAAATTTCCAAGCGATAAGTTTGTATTTGCTAATGAAAGAACTGCCAAATATAGCGATACAAATATTACTGTTTTTAAGTATGAAAATGGTAGATGGTCATTATTTAATTCAAGAAATATAAATAATAACGATAATGATTTTGACTACTTTGAGGTAGGTACCGGATATTGGACTAAAGTACAAAAATCAAAAGATGATCCTGTTGGTTTTATATTTGCTACAAATAGCATAACAGATGCCACTTGGAATACAATATATCCAAATCTTTCAGATGGCTGGAATCTAATATCTTACAATGATGAGATTTTTAGAGTTTCGCCAACTGGAGTTTTCATAGAACTCTCCAAGATTAAAGATAGTGGTTTGCGCATAACAGATGCTTATGGTGCAAATAGTGTAGAGATCATTTCAGATGCTTGCGATACTGAAAAAAATGCATCTGCTTATATCAATTTTAAGGTAGAACAAGCAAGACAAAAAGGGATTGCAAATTTTGCACTCAGAGCATATCCTGCCCAAAATTATGATAGGTCAAAATCCGGAATTGTCATAATTTCAGAAAGAAGATTTGAAGTAAATGCTACTAGCAATAGTGATTTTACAACATTAGCTGGAGATACTCTTCAAACAGATGATATAAATAATCAATTTTTTCCAAAATATGGTGAATATCTACTAGGTGTAAAACCTAATGATTCTATCTTTAATCTTGATGCTCCTATTTTTGTCACCATACAAGGGTATGACACCATTACAAACGATAGCAAAGTTGATTTATCAAATCAAGACTTAAGTGGCTTTGCAGATAGGTTAAATAGTGGGTTATCAAACATTAAAAAAGATCACTCAGCAGTATATCTTATAGATACAAATTGGGATGATCAGAATGAAACTATTTTGATGGCGGTAGATAAAAGGTTTGGAATAAAAGAGAGTTCATACTACAAACTTTTTAAACAAATTGATAGTGGTTCAAAGGTTTATGTTGAAGGTGCAATAACAGGAAAAACAGCACCTATCGCAACGGTAGATTCAAACTTTTCAAAAACTGTTGAAGATATAAATAATACCTACGATACGAGCAAAGTTAAAGCATTTGAAACAAATAGTACTCTAAAAACTTTAGCACTTATTTCCGAACAGGCTGATTTGGATTTAAAA
>DQSS01000032.1 GCA_015663165.1 Arcobacter sp.
AGTCCTGTTGCTGTTGCTTTCCCATTATTACTTATCAAGTAGTCTGTGTAGAGTTCTATATAATCTGTTTTCATCCTCTTATTTTAGCAGGTTTTTTGATTTGTGCGTAAGGTCAGTTTAGATATAATTTTGCTTAAATAAAATACTATTACTTAAATAAAATACTATTAGGGGAATAGATGGCAGAAGAAAAAAACAATATATGTGAATCTCTTAAAATAATGGAAGATATTGCAATAAACGCAGAAAAAAGCATTAAAGAAAAAAGCTCTAACAATCAATCTTCTGCTAATTCACTAACAACTGTACATACTTTAAATGATGATTCATCTGTTAAAAATCTAGACCAAATAAAAAATAAAAATTTAGATAACTTATATAAATTGAAGATAGAACCTATTATTTCAAGAGTTATTGTATTAAATGAAAATGAAGAAGAACAAGTTTACTATATTAGTCGAGTAATGCCTATATCTACAAATAATAAAGAAGTGATATTCTCTAGTTACTATGCTCCAATAGGAAGATTAGCTTCTATTCCAGCAGGAGAGGATATAGAGCTAAATATTGGTGGAGAAAATAAATATTTTGAAATATTAGAACGAGTTATTTATCATGTGAAGAATGATGGAGAATGGGACTCTATTAATACAATTATTGAAAAAGAAGATGTAGATAGAAAAACCATTGAGTCACTTAGAAAATATTGTAACTTAAATTTACAAACGGATGAGGATATTTTAGCCATTTTATTAAAAGAAGAGGAACTATCAAAATTAGTCCACGAAGGTATAAAAAAAGAAATTATTAGAGGTGTAGGGCTTAGAGACCAACCTATTTTAGATAGATTTCAAGATGATATATTTCGTCTTCCACTAAACGACAAGCTTTTAATACTTGGTTCTCCAGGAACAGGAAAAACAACAACGCTTATTAAACGACTTGGACAAAAGCTAGATGAGATGGCTTTAAATACCGAAGAATTAGAATTGATAAAAGATTTTCCAACGAATTTGCCACATCAAAATAGTTGGCTTATGTTTACCCCCACCGAACTGTTAAAGCATTATGTAAGAGAAGCTTTTAATAAAGAGGGAATTCCTGCTCCTGATAATAATATTAAAACTTGGTCTGATTATCGTCTTTATCTAACACGAGGAGTTTTAGATATTTTAAAGTCTGAGACAGGTAGTAGTACCTTTATTTTGAATGATGAAAAAGCCACTTTAAAAAATAATGCACTCATTCAAACTATAGATTTATATGAATCATTTTCTTTATTTTTTAAACAACAGTTAAAGATGGAGTTAAAAATATCAAATGAATGGTTATTGGAAAATATTGAAGATAGTAACTTACTAGAGTCAAATCAATACATTAATGATATTCTAAATGATACAGAAGTTTTAACAATAAATAATTTACGCTCAATTGATAGGTTAGGCAAACAGTTTTCTGAAGTAGTTAAAACATATCAAACGGATATATCTAAAGTAATTGAAGGTAGTTTAAATATTATTTTAAATAAAGATAGGGATTTTTTAAAGAAACTAAAAACTTTTATGGAAACGCTAAATATTTCAATAGAAGAACTAGATATTGACGATGAAGAAAATAGTGATAGATTATCTAAATCAGAATTAACTAGAGGATATAGTTTAGCTATTCGTGTATATGCTCGTGCAAGATATAATGAAAAAAACTTAAATCCTAAATCAAAAAATGCAAAGATTATAGAGTGGCTAGATGATAGAATCATAGATGAAGATAAAATTATTAATTTGGGTAGAAAAATAAATACTTTGACTCATTTTAGAAAATTTTTAAATCCCTTGAAACTATATGTTAATAAAATTCCATCGCAATATAAAAAATTTAGAGCCATAAAAGAGAATATTCATTGGTATAATTTAGATAAAAAATCACAAAATATTCTTCATTCACTTGAAGTTGATATTATCTTATTATTAACACTTAAAAATTTAAATGCCCTTAGAGGTACACTTTCTATTAATGCAGGAGAAAGCAATAGTTATTTATCTAGTTTTCAACCATTATTTAATGAATATCGAAATCAAATCTTAGTGGATGAAGCCACAGATTTTTCTCCAATACAGTTAGCTTGTATGTTAGAGTTAACTAATCAAAAAATACAATCATTTTTTGCTTGTGGAGATTTTAATCAAAGAATTACCACATTTGGAACACAGACAGAAGAAGAGATGAAGTGGGTATCAAATCGATTTGATATTCGAGAAATTGATAATCCTTATCGTCAAAGTAAAATATTAACGAACTTAGCTAAATTAATAGTGAATGAAAATATTGAAGAATTAGTAGAAACTAAAGAGATAGCACCTATTCTTATAGAAAATATGACTGATATCGAAACATTATCATTATGGTTAAAAAATAGAATTAGTGAAATTGAAAAAATGGTTGAATTTTTACCTTCTATAGCAATTTTTGTTAATAGTCGAGAAGAGGTAGATGAATTAACCGAAGCTTTAAATAAAGTGATGATTAACATACCAGTAAAAGGTTATCGTGATGGGCAGGGAATAGGACATGATGGAGATATACGAATTTTTGATATTCAACATATTAAAGGATTGGAGTTTGAAGCAGTCTTTTTTGTAAATGTAGATAAATTAGCAGAAGAGAAACCTTTACTTTTTGATAAATATCTATATGTTGGTGTGACTCGTGCTACTACTTATTTAGGAATTACTTGTGAAAAAGCTCTTCCAAGTCAAATTGAGCATACTCGGGATATGTTTATTGATGAATGGTTAAATTAAATATAAAAATTAGAAAAGGAAAATATAATGACCACTAAAGAACAAATAGTTGTTGAAAGAAAAATAGACAATGAAATAGTTGATAGCTTATGTCCATTTATTAAATCAGCTTTTAAACTAATGGAAGAAGATAATAACAGTGAGTTTACATATGCTTATTTATTATTACTTTCAACAGGTATTGAACGATTACAAAAGATTATTTATATTTTACAAAAAGTAAATGATGAAGCAACAATACCAAGTGAAAAAGCTCAAGGGGTCAGGTGAACGTAATCAAATCACCCAAAATCATCCATACCTCTTAACAATCCCACTAATCGTAGACTGTGC
>DQSS01000304.1 GCA_015663165.1 Arcobacter sp.
ACCAGTAACTCCACCTGTTCCAATTGTAACATACTCAGTTGCCATTAATGGCGCACTAAGAGCACCGATAAGTGCCATATTTCCTAAAGTTTTCTTTAACATATTAACTCCTTTTGTTATATATAAAAATTTATAACTTTTACATGTTTGTAAAAATGTATAATCTCCTTATTATAATGATGAGAAATGAACTGATTATGACTTTTGTTGAAATAGTATCTTTTGTTAGAGTTTATTTTATAAATGTGTGTAATATTGTATCAGGCAATATAATATTTACTTATAAAAAAAGGGAGTGAATTTTATTCACTCCCTTTTGAAATTGTATTGTTAAGTATTAACCTAATATTTCTTTAACAGCTTTTCCAATATCAGCAGGTGAAACAACAACTTTAACACCAGCAGCTTCTAATGCTTCCATTTTTTCTTTTGCAGTTCCAGCAGATCCAGAAACAATTGCTCCCGCATGACCCATAGTTTTACCTTTAGGTGCAGTTTGACCAGCAATAAATGCAACAACTGGTTTAGTGATTTGTTCTTTAATTAGTTTTGCAGCTTGAATTTCAAGATCTCCACCAATTTCACCAATCATTACTATACATTTTGTATCAGGATCAGCTTCAAACATTGGTAAAATTTGGTTATAAGAAAGACCAATAATTGGATCTCCACCAATACCAACAGCAGTTGTTATTCCATAACCTTCATTACATACTTGGTTTGCACCTTCATAAGTAAGTGTACCAGACTTAGAAATAAGTCCTACATTTCCTTTTTTGAAAATCATACCTGGCATAATACCAATTTTGCATTCTTCAGCAGTAATAACACCTGGACAGTTTGGCCCAATTGTCATCATACCATGCTTGTTTGCGTGAGCTTTTGCAGCTTGCATATCTTTAACAGGAGCACCTTCAGTTATAATAACTGCAAGTTCAATACCAGCTTCAGCAGCTTCCATTACAGCATCACCAACAAATGCAGGTGGTACAAATATCATAGATACTGTAGCTCCTGTATTTTTAACAGCTTGAGCAACTGTATTAAAAACGGGCTTACCTAAGTGAATTTGTCCACCTTTGTTTGGTGTAACTCCACCAACAATTTGTGTTCCATAAGCTAGACACTGCTCAGCGTGAAAAGTCCCCTCTTTACCTGTAAAACCTTGAACGATTACTTTTGAATCTTTATTTACTAAAATTGACATCTATTATTTTCCTTTAAACTCGGCTGCAGCTTTTACAGCTTTCGCTGCACCATCACCTAAATCATCACCAACAATTAAGTTTGCAATGTTAGCATTCTTTAAAATAAGAGCTGCTTCAGGAGCATTTGTTCCATCAAGTCTTACAATTACTGGTACATTTACATCAGTTATTTTTGTAGCTTCAATAATACCATTTGCAATTCTATCACATCTTACAATACCACCAAAGATATTTACAAAGATAGCTTTAACATTTGGATTTTTAAGAATGATTTCAAAACCTTTTGCAACTGTTTCAGCATTTGCTGAACCACCAACATCAAGGAAGTTTGCAGGAGTTCCACCCATGTGATTAATTGTATCCATAGTACCCATCGCAAGACCAGCACCATTTACCATACAACCAATTTCACCGTCAAGTGCTACATAAGATAAACCATAGTGAGAAGCTTCGATTTCATCTTCATCTTCTTCACTTAAATCTCTCATAGCAGCAATATCTGGTTGTCTACTTAAAGCAGAGTTATCGAATCCCATTTTACCATCAAGTGCTAAAAATTCACCAGATCCAGTTCTTACTAATGGATTGATTTCAATCATTTCTGCATCATTTTCCATATATAATTTAAATAACTTTTGAGCAAATGTAATAATATTTTTTTGCTCAGCTTTATCAGTAATACCAAGTCCAAATGCTAGTTGTCTACCATGGAAACCTTGGAATCCAATCGCTGGATCTACTGGAATTGTAACAATTTTTTCAGGTGTGTTTTCAGCAACATCTTCAATATTCATTCCACCTTCAGTAGAAGCCATGATTAATGGCATTTCAAGTTTTCTATCTAAAACAACAGAAAGATATAATTCATCTTTAATATCAGCACCATCTTCTATATAAAGCTTTTGTACTAATTTACCAGCAGCATCAGTTTGATGAGTGATTAAAGTCATTCCAAGAATTTCATTTGCTAATTCTTCAACTTCTTCAATTGACTTAGCAAGTTTAACACCACCACCTAGTCCTCTTCCACCAGCGTGAATTTGAGCTTTAACAACCCAAACAGGTCCACCTAAAGTTTCAGCTGCAGTTATTGCATCTTTAACACTTTCTACCATAATACCTTTTGGTGTCGGTACACCATACTTTGCAAAAATTTGCTTTGCTTGATATTCATGAATATTCATATATGTTTCCTTTTATATTTAGAATTTGATTTATTATAGCTATTTAGTTTTTGAGTTATTTTAACATAGTAGTAATATCGGTCAATATGATATTGACCGTTACAAAATGTATCATACTTAGTATATATGCTTTATTTAATATTTATAGTAAATCTCATTTAAATACTTGATAACATCTTGTTGTTCTTCTGGAAACCATCCTACGTCAAAAAATGTATCACAAGATCTAACCCATTTATTTAAGTCTTTCATATTTTTTGACTTCTTCTTTTTTGCATCATATTTACTATCTTGATTATGACACTTTTGACAATCAGCATCTAAGTAAAATTCTTGTCCATTAGCAGCTTTTTGGCTTAATCCACTTGCACTAAGGCTTATACTTGTAAATAATAATGCTGTTAATGTTAATTTGTTTAATTTTTTCATAATTTATCCTTTGTTTAAAAGTCTATACGATTAATATTAAACTATAATTAAATATTATAATTGTGTATAAAAAAAGGGAGAAGATATTTAATCTTCCCCTTTTTTTTTATTGAAGTGAAATAGCTTTATTTAACTTCGTATTGCTCTCTACCTATTTGATATAAATCGTTACCAAAAGTATCATTTATAACTGTTACAGGAAAATCCTTAACTGTAAGTTTTCTTATTGCTTCAGGACCAAGTTCTGGATAAGCTATCACTTCAGATGCTGTTATTTTTTTACCTAGAAGTGCACCAGCACCTCCAGTTGCTCCAAAATAAATTCCACCATATTCTTTACAAGCATCTTTAACTGCTTGGTTTCTTTTACCTTTACCAATCATACCTTTTGAACCATGTTTTAGCATAGTAGGTGAAAATGAATCCATTCTATATGATGTAGTTGGACCTGCACTTCCTATAGGCTCACCTGGCTTAGGAGGTGTTGGACCAACGAAATATATAATTGAACCTTCTAAATCAAAAGGTAACTCTTCTCCTGCTTCAATTAAATTAGATAATTTTTTATGTGCAGCATCACGAGCAGTAAAGATTGTACCATTAAGATATACAATATCTCCCGCTTTTAATCCTCTTGTTTGTTCTTCTGTCATTGGTGTTGTGAAAGTATATTCAGCCATATTTATTCCTTAAATTATATAATTATGTGAGCGTGTCTGCTACTATGACATTGAACATTAACAGAGACTGGTAATGATGCAATATGACAAGGGTTTGCTTCAATATGTACTGCTAGAACTGTTTCAGTTCCACCCATACCCATAGCTCCAATTCCAAGTTTATTTAACTCTAATTTAATTTCAGCTTCCATTTCAGCCATTTCTGGATCTTCATTTACACTTCCAATTGTTCTAAAAAGTGCATGTTTAGATGAAATACCAGCTTTCTCAAAAGTACCACCAATTCCAACCCCAACAGTTAAAGGAGGACAAGGGTTTCCACCTGCATCACTAATTACTGATTTTACATACTCAATAATTCCAGCTTTTCCAGCAGCTGGAGGGAAAACGGTAGCTCTTGATACATTTTCACTTCCTCCACCTTTTGCTGCATATTCTACTTCTATCTTATCTCCTGCAACTATATCAAAGTGAATAATGGCAGGTAAGTTATAACCAACTGTATCTTTTAAGTTTGCTCTTGAAAATGGTTCACAAGTAGATGCTCTTAAATAAGCAGCTTGGTAACCTTCTTCAGTTCCATCATTGATAGCATCCCTAAGTAATCCACCAATGATTTTACAATCAGCTCCTACATTTACAAAAAATACTGCAAGCCCTGTATCTTGACATAAAGGTCTTTTTTCATTTTTTGCTATATCTGCATTTGTTAGAAGTTGTGCAAGAACTTCTTTTGCTACGGGTGATTTTTCATTGTCGTGTGCGTCTTTGATTGCTTTTAAAGCATCATCGGGTAAAACTGTACCACAATGTACAATCACATTTTTTATTGCTGTTACTACATCAGCATATTGTATCTCTCTCATTTAGACTCCAAATTTTATAAATATGATTGAGTCTAGCATTTAAATATTTAAGTATTAATAAAATTTTGTTATAATTGCTTATAATTAAAATAAAGGTTTAAAATTGAGTTATTTTGAAATATTTGTACTAGGTTGGAACCTAAATGGTTTTGTTTTTTTGGTAAATTTACTTTTGGCATTTTTAACAGTAAAAGCAAATGACCCCATATCTTTACACAAACAAAGTGAAGTATTAAAAGAGTTAAAAGAAGAGTTTGACATACTTTACCCAAATAGAAAATATGAAGTTATGATAAGTTATATATTACCATTTACAGCATTTTTTAGAACATCTTTTAGATTTATTGAAATGTCTATGTTTTTTAAAGCAAATCAAGATACAAAAATGTATGATTTTATGGTGTATAAATATACAGAAGATATAAATAAACAAAAAAGGTAAAGTTTAATAACCTTGTATAATCTTACTTGAGATGTCTTTTGCGTTTCTTAAAAAGAAATAATGGTCATCATCATAAGAGTAAAACTTACTATTATTTATAAGACTATGCATAATCTCTCCACTTTTTAAAGTAGTTGCAGTATCTTTTTGTCCCCAAAAAAGGATTGTGTTTCCTTTATATTTTTCAAATGTTGAAGAAAAATCTTCATCAACTACATTTTTAAAAGTTTCATACATATTTTCACTCATCATATTTACATCGTTGCTTCTTAAAAGTTTACTTACTTTTCCTAAACCCCATTTGTTAAATATTTTTGCCATACGAATAGTTAGTAACGTTTTTGCTGATTTGTCTTCTATGATTCCCGCACTACTTAATAGTATTAGTAGTTTTGGATTTAAAAGTGTTGATACTTTTCCTCCAAAACTATGACCTGCAATTATTGAAGAGTTGGTATCTATATTTATTGCATTTAAAAATACTTTCATAATATTTGCATAGTCTATTGTATTTAAAGTATAATCATTTGAACTTTTTCCAAAACCTGGCATATCTATATAGATATGTTTAAAGTCTTGAAGTTCTTTTTGGAAACCCTGCTTCATAATCTCTTTGTTGCTTCCCCATCCGTGTAAAAAAACTATTATTTCTTTTTTACTTGGATTTAGAATTTCATAGGCTATATCAAAAGATTTGTTATCACAAACTATAGGTTTAATCGCCATTTACACTATACCTACCTTTACTTTTACATACAGGGGCTAAAGGACAGTCCTCGCATTGTGGGTTTACTGCTTTACAAACATATCTTCCAAAAAGAACCATTGCTTGGTGAAAGATATGTAAATCATCTTTTAGTTTTTTTACAAGTTGTTCTTCTATTTGTTCTACCGTTTTACCTTGCGCAAGTCCTAGTCTATGTGCTACTCTAAATACATGAGTATCAACAGCCATCAAATTTGCCCCATCAGCTTCTATCATAAATACTTTTGCTGTCTTATTTCCAACGCCTGCAAGTTTAATAAGCTTTTTAATTTCATGTGGAATTTGCCCTTCGTGTTCTTCTTCTACGCTTATCGCCATTTTGATAATATTTTTTGCTTTGTTATTGAAAAAACTACAAGTATTTAAAAGCTCTTTTACTTCAATAAGAGATGCAATGCTTAAAGATAATGTATCTGGGTATTTTTTAAACAAAGCAGGGGATATGATATTTACTCTTTTATCAGTACATTGAGCAGATAAAATTATAGCAATTAAAAGTTCATAATCATTTGAATATTCTAGTTCAGTAACAGCATCACCGTATTTAGCAATAAAATGTTCTTTTATAAATTCTATATCTTTTTTTGTGGCTTTTTTGCTCAAATTTTTTCCTTACAATATTTATATTTGGAATTATATCTAAACAATATGCTAAAATACTGAATGATAGAAAAAAGAATATATAAAGTTGGCGGTTGTGTAAGGGATAGTTTATTGGGTATTAAATATACTGATATTGATTATGTTGCTGTTGGTTATAGTGAAGATGATTTTAAACACTTAGAAAAAGTTGGAAAAGATTTCCCTGTATATTTAAATGAAAAGAAAGAAGAAATAGCATTAGCAAGACGAGAAAGAAAAGAAGAAGTAGGCTATCTTGGATTTTCTACAAGTACAAATAATGTTACAATACAAGAAGACCTAAAAAGAAGAGATTTAACTATTAACTCTATTGCGTATGATGAGATAGATGAAAAATATATTGACCCTTATGGTGGTATCTACGATATAAAAAATAAAATATTAAGACACACCTCTCTTGCCTTTATAGAAGATCCTTTACGTGTTTTAAGACTTGCTAGATTTCAATCCAAATTTCCTCAGTTTAGTATTGATATATCAACAAAAAAATTAGTTTATAAAATGAAAAATGAGCTTAAATTTTTACAAAAAGACAGAGTATATAAAGAGCTTAAAAAAGTTTTCCAATTAAAAAGCTTAGAGCTATTTTTCAGAACACTTAAAGATCTAAAAGTACTAGAGGAATTATTTCCAAATATTTATACATTAGTTAAAAATGGAAATTTTGAAAGTACATTAGCAATTCTAAAAAAAATAACTTTAGAATCTGAATTATTAAATTATGCAGTATTATATATGAACTGCAATAATAAAGATATTGATATAAAAATACCAGTTAAAATAGAAAAAAAAGTTATATGTTTAGTAAATAATAAAAATATATTACAAAATATAAAGTATATGAAAATAGATGATATTGTTTTATTTTTTGAAAGTTATAAAAAAAATAAAATATTATTTGAAGAACAAATTCGTTTATATAAAATATGTAATACAAAAAAAAATATCAATACAGAAAAATTATACATAGTATTTAATAAAATAAGTAATTATTCTCCTTTAGTTTGGATAAATAACCAAGAAAATATTCCAAATGGAAAAGATATAAAAGAACATATTCATAAAGTAAATATTGAAATAATTAGCTATAATCTACTTTATGTATAGAAATAGTTTATTTGATAACCCCTTAGCTGTATTTTTGTTATTTTTATTGGTTGGGTTTACTAATATTATTTTATCAGTACATTTTATTTCGGTACTTTTAGCAGGTATTACTTTTGTAGCTTTTATAAGATGTGTGGAAAAAAAATATAATTATTCTTTAATTTTAGTTATATTCATTTTTTTTATTATTGAAAGTTCTCAAGGCTTAAAATTATTGTCTTTATCTTTATTGTCTTTATTTATATATATATTTATTATTCCTAAAGTACAAACTCTTTTATCTTCTATCACTTTATATATGTTCAGTATTGTTTTTATATTTTATTTAGGTGTTATTTTTTTGTATATGAGCTTTTCAGAGGTGAATATAGTATTTTTAACAAAAATATTGTTTAACTATATTTTTGATATTTTTGTAATAGGAATTTTAATATGAGATTAAAAGGTATTATTTATTTTATAGTTGCGATTTGTATTTTGCTTTTAATTAGAGTTTATTTTTTAAGTATTAAATCAAATACATATTATGAAGAGTTAGCAGTTCAAAACTATAATAAAAAGATTTATACAACAGCTCCAAGAGGTTCAATTATTGATAGAAATGGAGTATATTTAGCAATAAATAAAATTGGATTTGCCATAACTTTAAAGCCACATATGCGAAAACATAAACATATAAAAGACCTAAAAAACAGTTTAAAGTTAATAGAACAATATTTCCCCATGTATACTTATGAAAAATTATTCAAAAAATATAAAAAGAAAGATAGTGTCTATCAGCACAAATACATAAAAGTTGTAGACTATATACCTTATGATGACTTTTTTAAATATTATTCTATTTTTAACTCCAAAGAGAATATAGAGATACAGTCAGCTGTAAAAAGATTTTATCCTTATAAAGATGTTGCTGCTCATATACTGGGATATACCGGTCGAGTAAATGCCAAAGATATAAAAGTAGATAAAAATAATAAATACTATTCTATAAAAGGTAAAAGTGGACTTGAAAGGTATTATAACGATAAATTAAAAGGTACATTAGGTGTTAAGACAGTAAAAGTAAATGCTGTATATAAAGTGATTGAAGTTTTAGATGAAACAAAACCAAAATCACAAGATATTCATACCACAATAGATATAAGATTACAGGAATATGTACATAAAATTTTTGATAAAAAAGCTGGTGCTGTTGTTGTTATGGATGTAAATAATGGTGAATTATTAGCAGCTAGCTCTTTTCCTGAGTTTGATAATAATATATTTGTTAGTGGGATAAGCCACAAAGCTTGGAACAAAATTATTACAGATTTTAATCACCCTTTTACAAATAAACTAGTTAATGGAAAATATCCACCTGGATCGGTTATGAAAATGGGTATTGCTGTTTCATTTTTAGAAAATAAAATAAGTCCTTATTTTAGTGTAGATTGTAATGCCTCTTTAATAGTTGGGAATCGTAACTTTAGATGTTGGAAAGAAAAAGGACATAAAAGAACAGGATTTGTAAAAGCAATTAGAGAATCATGTGATGATTTTTTCTATAAAGGAAGTTTAAAAGTAGGAATCAATAATATAGCAAATGCTTTAGATAGATTTGGAATAGGGCATAAAACAGGAGTGGATCAACCAAATGAATCTGTGGGTATAAATCCTAATAAACAATGGAAAAGGGAGAAGTTAAAGCAACCTTGGTATGTAGGAGAAACAATAGTATCTTCTATAGGTCAAGGTTTTATTCTAGTCACTCCAATGCAAATTGCAAGATATACAGCATCTCTTGCAACAAATAAACTTCCAAGGCCACATTTGTTAAATGATGATTCTTTAATAAAGAATACTGATGTAAATGTATCTAAAAGAGATTTAAAAATAATAAGAAAAGGTATGTACGAAGTAGCAAATAAATACAGAGGTACAGCAGTAAATTATATAAAATCAAAAAGAAAAATCATAATAGCAGCTAAAACAGGAACAGCACAAGTTGTAGGGATCCCACAAGAAGAAAAAAAGAGAATGAAAGAGCATGAATTAAAATATTTCAATAGATCTCATGCTTGGCTTACAACTTATGCTCCATATAAAAATCCACAATATGTTGTAACAGTACTAGTAGAACATGGAGGACATGGAGGAAGTGCCGCTGGAGCTATGGTTGGAAAAATATATGATAAGCTTTATGACTTAGGATATATTAAAAAATAATATATCTTTAATCAATTTTTACAGTTACTTCATCAATTTGTTCAGGCTTAAGATTGTCTTTTGTATATTTTTCATAGATTTTATTATCTATGAAAAATTTAACTAAATCTCTATCTAGCTCTTCGTTTTTTACCATAAAGTTCAATATGTTTAAAGATTGATTTAAACTATTTGGATCTTTGTATGGTCTATCACTTGCTGTAACTGCTTCAAATACATCAGCAACTGCAAGTATTCTATCTTCTATGCTCATAGGCTCATACATAATCTCAGGAGCACCATATCCACCGTGCTTACCATTTTGGTCTGTATATATTGTTTTGTGATGAGAACCAGCTATTAAAGGTACACGTGCAAGTTTCTTAGGAAAAGTAAGTTTATCTAGCATTTTATATGAAACAATTACGTGATTGTTTATAGTTTGTCTTTCTTCTATATTTAATGTACCTTTTTTTATAGATAAATTGTATAACTCATTCTCAGTTAAAAGTGATGTTTTAATGTTGTCAATAGTAAGTGGATGATTAGCAAGTTCTTTAATTTTGACAGAATCAACATCAGGCATAAACTCACTACCTTTATTTGATCTCTTTACAATCTCTAAATCTTTTTCAATTTTTAATATTTCATCATCATAAATTTCTTTTAATTTATTTTTTTCATATTCATTTTTTGTATTTAAACAAGCTTTTAAATATATAATCTCTTTATCTCTTTTTAAAATCTCAAATTTAGCAATAACAGTATGAATTCTATCATAAATGGTTTCAAGCTTTGTTGCTTTATCTACAACATACTCAGGAGTTGTAATTTTACCAATATCATGCATCCAAGCAGCAATATCAATTTGTTTTAACTCATCATCAGTAAAAGTTTTATCTTTATAAATACCTTCTTTACTATTGTTCACTTCCCTTGCTATTAAACTAGCAATTTCAGCAACTCTATTAATATGTCCACCAGTATATTTAGACTTTTCACTAATAGCATCAGCAGTTGATTTAATAAAGTCTAGTAATAACTTTTCAAGTCCTTTAATAAGTCTTGTATTTGTAATAGATACAGCAGCTTGTGATGACATAGACTCAATTAAATCTTCATCTTCTTTGTTGAACTGTATAATTTTACCATAAGCATCTTGTTTGTTTAAAAGTTGAAGTACCCCAATGATATCATTTTCATGATTTTTCATAGGTACGACTAGCATAGAAGTTGTTCTATATCCAGTACCTTTATCGAACTTTTTTGTACCCTCAAAGTTAAAACCTTCAGCTTCATAAACATCAGGAACATTAATAAGTTTTCCAGTTATTGCACATAGTGCAGCTACTTGTTCCCAGTTTTGTGCACCATCTTCGTTGAACAACTGTACAGGTGGCCAAGTGATTTGTCCTGAAGTTCCACCCATTTTTATTTCTAAAGAATCAGTTTGAACAACGTTGAAACTAAGACTTTTTTCATCATCACTTAGCATATATAGTGTTCCACCATCTGCATTTGATAATTGTTTAGCTCCAAGTAAAATTTTCTCCATTAAAGTATCAAAATCTTTTTCACTTGTAAGTGAATGGCCAATACCAATCAACATCTCCATATTTTGTCTGTGTACTTCTTCTCTTGTGGGGAATGCTTTTATTGTAGAATTTTCTAGGTTTAATGTATCACCATCTACTAATATTTGTCCACCATTTAAAAGGTTTGGATATTTTGTA
>DQSS01000014.1 GCA_015663165.1 Arcobacter sp.
AGAATGTTAGGGGCTTGATATTTGGATGTAGATTATTTGGTAAATCTACTAGATAGGTTTCATCTTGATTTTTATGAGGTTATGGATGAAGTAGAGATGAACTTTGGGGCAGATGGTAAGGTGGAGTTTAACACTATCATCTATGAAGTGTTGAACTCTATAGCCCATAAGTTTTTAGAAGAGCATAAAGAAATGTTTGAGAGTAAAGAAGCAGAATTTGAAATCTATACTAATTATATGGATTCTCACATTTACTTTACAGATGAATTTATACAGAGTGAATTTGAGGGCTACTTTTAGTCTTCTTTTCTTTTTATTAAAGTTTCTTGCCAAAAGGAAGACCATTAAAATCTTTCCTACCCACCTTTGATGATAAGCAACCACAGGTCAAAAATAAAAGCACTCATTCTAAAAAATAAATGTGAAAAGTCAAAATAGTACAAGTCTCCAATTTGACTTTACACAGTTTATTTTTTTAAGAATAAGCACTTTATTTTTTAATCTTTATGATTATGTGTGATATACCATTACAAAAGAGAACTGTTGAGATAGTCTCTACTATGTTTACTTGAAAAACTTTTGATGTGACTTTGTTAGATAGCTTCTTTTTAGAAAATGAAGTAGAAGTAGATTTGGTTTTTTCTATCTACCATTACATCTATAAAAATGAGGGAAGTAATACTTTTATCTTTACAGATATATTTTCTATTGAGTTTAAAAAAATAGTAGATATTTTTATCTGTTTACATTCTCATAGTTTTACAGGGTATTCAAACAGCTACATCATAGATGAAATGAATCTACAAAAACCCATACACTTTAAAGATGAGTTTGTACAGAACATCTTTAGTAAATGGTTAAAATGAGAGTGTTAATCTCTCTCATTTTTTTACTCATTGACCCATATTAGATGGCTTCTGTTGTTCTATGATTTCGTTAGTTACTGCTTCCCTGTTTTAGACAGTTTCCAAACTGTTTGAAGACTGTTCAGAAACTGTTTTTTCAGAACCAGACTGTTTGTAGGTGGGTCTAAATACATAGCTATTTAAGAAATATCTATGTATACTTAATTTACATTTAATTACCAACATAAAAAGTTTATATGAACACCAGAAGGATAAGGGCGATGAACAAAAATAGTAATAGTAATACGGTTTCGCGTTTCGTGATGTATATAGTCATATTTTTTTCAGGTCTCTTCTTTATTTACTTTTGGCAAGGAGAGGACGCAGAATATGTAAAATGGATAGGAACTTTTTCTAATTTTGCTGATTTTATTGCCTCTATTGTTTTAACTATTGTAATCGTGGTGTCTACAATAATTGTTGTAGCTAATCATTGGGTACGGTTTAATAGACTCACAACCAAAGTAATAAAAGACTTAATTACGTTAATACCAAATGATGTCTATATTGGTAAAAAAATAAAGAGCTTCTTAAGAGATATAATTAAAGAAAATAAAAAAATTATTATAATACTACCTAACCCAAATGAGACAAATAATGAAATAGTATTCTTGCTACTTTTAGGTTTTCTCGAGCAATTGAAAGTTGAATTGTCAAAAGATGGAATTGACCTAGTATTGCCAAATGGAAATATATATCCTGTAGAAATTATTTTTGTTAAACCTATTTCTGATGATATAGCAGACTATTTTTCTGAAAGACTTGAAGAGAATTATGAATATATTATTATTACAGGGATGAGCGAAGTTTACAGAAATGCTATTTATGCAAGAGATGGACTTGAGGATGTTAATAAAAGAGAACAGCTAAAAATAATTGGATCACTAAGTTCTATTAGTGTAGAGAGTAATGACCAATCCATATATGACGATAACATCATTCGAGTATTCCCACCAGATTATGATGAAGCTGAAGCTGCTATTGACTTTTTGATGTCAAGAATACGGAATAACATTTGTCATATTGATAACTGTTCTTACAGTAAAAAAAAATCTAACATTGTGGTATTACATGCGAATGAATATGGATGTGCAGTAAAAAATAAATGCGAAGATTTTTTTAAAGAACATATGAAAAATATTTACAGAACTACCAATACAAAATTGTGTCCTGTTGATTTAGAAGATTGTATTGGATTTTATTCATTTACTTATAAAGATTCTACATTGACATATGATACTATCAGAGAAAATACTTTTGATAAATACAGCAAGATATGGGAAGAAACGGAATCTAGCAACTATTTCTTTTTTGTAGGTTATGAGCCAAATGTATCTTCAATGCTTAATATTGTAAAAGATAAGATTCCAAACCTATCAGATAATTTCGTTTTTCTTTTTTCAACCCCAATGTCTTTACATAAATGGAGAATAGACATCAATGCAATATTAGATAAATTTGATATTTTAGAAAATGAAAACTATTATTTATCTGTCAACACAGAGAATTCATCGTGTAATATACTATCTATTGATGAAAATAAAAAAAACTACAAGTCTTGTACCGTACAAAAAATTTCTAAGACTAACGAACTTATTTCAATTACTTTAGGTGAAATGTTTGAAGATTATTTTAGAGAAGAAGGAAATAATACATTTCAGACATATCGAGAAGATAACTATATTAGTAAATTTGCAAAACTCTCTATTGATATTGCAAAAGACTATATAAG
>DQSS01000257.1 GCA_015663165.1 Arcobacter sp.
ACTTAGTATAGCATCTTTTGCATTATTGATTATATTTATTAGTACTTGAGAAAGTTCTCTATCATAACCATTGCATTCTAAACTTTCATCTTCAAAAAACTTATATAATTTTACACCTTTTGCATCTAGTATAGGCTTTATGATTGACTCTATTCTTTTTATGTTTTTTATTATTTTAAAGATAGTTTTTTCTTTATCTTCTTTTAAAAAATCTCTAAAGTCATCTATAGTTTGAGCAAGATATTGTGTTCTTTGTGTGATGTTATCTAAAGATTCATACATCGCTTCATCCGTAATCATATCCATTTCATGTTGAAACTTGATTCCAGTAGCTTCTGTTGAGATTGCGTTAAGGGGTTGTTTAAATTGATGAATTATATTTTCAAACATTTCACCAAGAAGTGAGTATTTTTCTTTTTGGCTCTCTAAGTTCACTTCTTGTTTCAAAATATCCTCTTTATATATTTTCTATTTTTTTTACAACATTTTGAATAATCCAATCAGGAGTTGAAGCCCCTGCAGTTATTCCACAATTTTCTTTATTTTTAAACCAATTGTTATCTAAATCATTTTCATCTTCGATTAGGTAACTTATAATATTTTCTTCGCAGATATTAAATAGTTGTTTTGTATTTGATGAATTTTTTCCACCAATAACAATCATAATATCAACTTTTGCACTAAGCTCTCTAGCTGCTGCTTGGTTTTCAAATGTAGCATCGCAAATAGTATTGAAAACTCTGACTTCTTTATATTTTAAAATAAGTTTATTTACTATATCTAAATATTGCTCTTTTTGTTTAGTAGTTTGAGCAACTGTTGCAATATTTTCATATTTGAAGTTGATACTATCCAATTCTTTAGCATTCTTTACAACAAAGACATCATCTCCATAAGATTTTACACCTTTTACTTCAGGATGATCATCATCCCCAAATATAACAACGCTATAGTTTTCTTCACTCATTTTTTTTACAATTTGTTGAGGAGTTGTTACAAATGGACAAGTTGCATTTATGACTTTAGCGTCTTTTGCTTTTAAGTCTTTTAAATCATTCTTTGGAATACCATGTGTTCTTATTATAATAGTGTCGTTTGGTTTTACTTCTTCAAGTGAATTGTAAAGTCCTACATTAAAGTCTTTACTTAACCTATCTATCTCTTTTTGGTTGTGTATTAGTGGTCCCATAGTTGCTGAACTTTTGTGGTCTTGTGCAATTTTAATTGCTCTTTTAACACCAAAACAAAATCCATAACTAGTTGCTAATTGTACTTTCATATTAGTTCTTTAGTGACTCTAGTATTTCAGTAAAGTTTGGAAATGATGTTTCTATACATTGTGTATCTTGTACATCCATATCACATAATAATCCAGCAATAGCAAAACTCATTGCAATTCTATGATCACCATGTGAATTTATACTTGCTTTATTTAGAGTTGAATTTCCTTGTATTGTATATCCGTCTTCATGCTCTGTGTATTTTACACCACAAAGTGCAAGACTGTTTACAACAGCAGATATTCTATCGCTTTCTTTTACTCTTAATTCTTTTGCATTTTTAACAACACTTGGTCCAGATGCAATTGACATAGCAATACTAAGTGCAGGAAGTTCATCTATAAGCCATGCAATATTTTGTGAAACTTCAACACCTTTTAAAGTATCGTGTTCTACAACTATATCACCTATTGGTTCATATAAATCTTCTTTTTGTATATAAGTAACTTTTGCACCCATTTTTTCTAGTATCTTATATGCTTCAATTCTTGTAGGATTTAAAGTAAGGTTTTTTAGTGTTACTTTACTATTTGGTACAATAGCAGCTGCAACTGCAAAGAAAAATGCAGATGAAGGATCTGTTGGTACAGTTATATTAAGTGGTTTTAGTGGTTTTTCAATAGGGTTTATTGCTATCCAACCATCATTTGTTTTTTTGATACATGCTCCCATACCATTTAGCATTCGCTCTGTGTGATCTCTACTTAGTAAATTTTCTTTATAATATGATACTTCATCGCTTTGTATACCTGCTAGAATTAAAGCTGATTTTACTTGAGCTGAATCTATTGGACTGTGGTATTTAAATGACTTAAGTTTTCCACCTCTTATATGTAAGGGTGCTTTGTTTCCATCTTCTCTACCATCAATTGAAGCTCCAATAGCTCTTAATGGATCAGCAACTCTTTTCATAGGTCTTGATCTTAGGTATTTATCACCTGTAAGTACAAAGCTACCTTCTATTCCAGCTAAAAGTCCTGCATAAAGTCTCATACCAGTTCCAGCATTTCCACAATCTAATATGTCAGAAGGTTCGCTTAATTTTGAAGGAGGAGTTATAATAATAGTTTCGCCAAAGTCTTCGACACTTGCACCAAGCATAGCAGCTATTTTAAGAGAATCCATAGTGTCTTCACCTCTTAAATAGTTTCTAATAGTAGAAGGCTTATCACTCAAAAGACTAAACATAGCACATCTATGTGATATAGACTTATCACTTGCAATATTATCAATTACAACATCAAAAGGTTTTATTAACTTTTTAACTTCTATATTTTTTTCTTTCATTTTGTCTCCTAATATTATCTAAGACTAATATTTAATTTTTCTTCTAAACTAGTTTGGATTTTATCCATGATTGATTTTATATCTTCTTCTTCCAATGTTTTAACATCTGATTGAAGTACAAACTTGATAGTTAAACTAGAGCTTTCACCTAGTTTTTCATCACTATAAATATCTATAAGATTATATTGTTTTAATTCTTTAATTCTCAAACTATTTAAAACTTTTTTTATCTCTTTATATTCCATAGTGTTTGGTACAACTACACTTAAATCTCTTTTAGAGTTTTGAAATTTTGAAATATCAGATGCTTTTATTAAGTTATTTGATAGCTTTTCAAAATCTATTTGAGCAAGATAAGTATCAGAACTTATATCAAAGTCACTAGCAACACTTGGGTGTAGTTTACTAATAAATCCAATTTTCTTGCCAGCTTGAATTATATTTGCACATTGGTATGGATGTAAAAATTTATCTGTTATATCTGTTTTAACTTCAAGTTCAAATTCACCAATACAGTTAGTAATCTTTTGTCCAAAATCAAACAGATTCATATTTGATGGTTTTCCACTATTACTTAATGCTTCATCTTCTTTTTGTCCAGAAAATACAAATGCTAATTTCTTAGATTCATTTCTTTGTTTGTCAAAAATAGTACCTATTTCAAATAAAGCTATAGATTTTAAACCTTGCTTTTCATTTGTAGATACTGCTTGAATCAAGTTTAAAAGTAATGTTGTTCTAAATGTATTTAAATCAGCTGTTATAGGATTTAAGATATCTTTTTTATCTACTACTGTTTCGTATGAATATTTTTGAAGTAATTCTCTTGAAGAGAAAACATAAGTAGTTGTTTCAAAGAAATTATTTGAAACTGCTGCTGCTCTTATTTTATTTTTCATAACTAATTCATCTGAAATAGCATTTGTTCTATTTACTTCTGCAATTGCTAATGGTTTTGCTTGAATATTATCAATACCAATCATTCTTACAATCTCTTCAGTTATATCTGCAATATTTACTAAGTCATGTCTAGCTGCTGGAATAGTTCCTGTTAAAACATGGTTTATAATTTTACTGTCAGAAAAACCAAGTGAAGTTAAAATATTTTCTATTTGTAGTTTATCTATATCTTGACCTACGATTTTATTGATTCTTTCAATATTTATATCAATAGTTCTTTTAGGAATATCAGTAATAAAGTCAACTTGACCTTTGTATATTGAAGCACCGTTTGCTGATACTAATCTCATAAGATAATTGATTCCAAATTCTAAATCAGGATTACTCCCTCTTGAACTTTTATAGTAAACATCACCAGTTTTTTGCTTTGTAGTAAATACTTTTTGTGCTAATTCAGATGGATTTGTATAAGATGCTTCAAATACAACAGTATCATCTTCTTTAGATATATAACCACTTTCAATTCCAATAATACTTAATGGTGTTTCTCCAGATATTTCTGTAAATCCATTTTTAGTTTTAGATATTTTTAATGAAATTGAAGAATCTTTTTTTGCAATTGCTTGCGTATAAATATTTAATAACACTCCAGTAGAGTGAACTCCATAAGCTACCAATGTTTCAATATTTGTACCTTTTTCTATACCAACAAAAGCAGTTCTTATTTTATATAATATAGGAGTATTCAAATTTTTAATATCAGCAACTTTATATAATAAATTGCACTCAAAGTCATTATTTGATTCTATTTCTAAAATTCTTCCAATTGCTCTTGAGTCTTCATTTATTTTTTCATCACATTTTAGTAACGGTATATTAAAATAAGCACTTAAATCTTTAGCAACACCATAAATATTTAGGCAGTCACCTCTGTTTGCTGTCAGTTCTATTTCAATTATATCATCGTTTATCATTTTATATTCATTTAGTTCTTTACCTAGAACCAATTTGCCTATAGAATCATCAAGTTCTAGAATACCATCGTTCATTTTTGGTAGTCCTATTTCATTTGAACTACAAATCATTCCAATAGAATCTTCACCTCTTAGTTTTGCTTTTTTTATAATAAAATCAGCCCCAAGGTTAGTTCCAACAGTAGCAACTGGTACAAATTGTCCTTTTGCAACATTTTTAGCTCCACAAACTATTTGAACGCTTGAATCTCCTAAATCTACTTGGCAAATATTTAATTTATCAGCATCAGGATGTTTTATACAATCAGTCACAAAACCAATAAGAACACCTTCTGCTATATTAGGCGTTTTGATACTATCAACTTCTAGCCCAATTGAGTTTAATGCTTTGCATATTGTTTGTGTTGATATGTTTGTAATATCAATAAATTCTCTTAGCCATGTTCTTGTAATAATCATCTAAACTGTCCTAATAATTTTATGTCACTTTCAAATAAACTTCGTAAATCGCCAATTTTATGTATAAGCATTGCAAATCTTTCAATTCCTAATCCAAAAGCATATCCACTTACATTTTTATATCCAACAGCTGTAAATACATTTTCATCAACTATTCCACAACCTAGTACTTCAAGCCAACCTGTATGTGAACAAACTCTACAACCTTTTCCTTCACAAAATACACAAGAGATATCAACTTCACTTGATGGTTCAGTAAAAGGGAAAAATGAAGGTCTAAATCTAACTTCAACTTCTCCGAACATATGTTGTAAAAATTCAATCATTACATGTTTTAGGTTTGCAAAAGAAACTGTACCTAGCTCATCTACAACTAAACCTTCAACTTGACTAAACATAGGCGTATGTGTAATATCAAAATCTTTTCTAAAAACTGTACCGGGAGCTATCATTCTAATTGGTGGCTTTTGGCTCATCATAGTTCTAATTTGTACTGGACTTGTATGTGTTCTTAGTACTTTGTTATCTTTTGTATAAAAAGTATCTTGCATATCTCTTGCAGGATGATACGCAGGTAAGTTAAGTGCTTCAAAGTTATGAAAGTCATCTTCTACAAGTGGACCCTCTTCAACAGAAAAGTTAAGATTTTGAAAATATGTGATAACTCTATCCATAGTATCTTGTACTGGATGAAATGCACCACTTTGTATTTTTGCAGAAAATGCAGTCACATCTATCTTATCTTCTTTTAGTTGTGCTTCTAGTGCTATAGCCATAAGAATTGTCTTTTTAGCTTCTAAGCTTTTTGTTACTGCACCTTTTTTTTCATTTAGGTTTTTTGCAAACTCTTTTTTATCTTCATTTGCAATATCTTTCATTTTGGCAAATTCTAAAGTTAAAGAACCCTTTTTACCTAAAATATTTACTCTTATAGTTTCTAATTCATCTAAAGATGAAGCACTTTCAATTGTATCTAGCCATTGATTATCCAACGATTTCTCCTAAGTCATAATTTATTATTATGTATATATTCGTGATTATACTTAATATTTAATTATAGTTTGGTTATACTATTTTGTAAGATTAAATAGTAAAAATATAGGAGAAAATATGTGTCTTTTTTGTAAAATAATTTCTGGAGATATTCCAAATAAAACAGTACTTGAAAATGAAAACTTTTTAGCATTTGAGGATATAAATCCACAAGCTAAAATTCATGTTTTAATAATACCAAAAGTGCATATTGCGTCATTTAATGAAATGACATCAAATATAATGCAAGAGATGACACCATTTATTCAAGAAGTAGCTCTGACTCTTGGTGTAAAAAGTGATGGATATAGACTAATAACAAATATTGGTTCAAATGGTGGTCAAGAAGTAGGACATATCCACTTTCATCTTTTAGCTGGTGAAAAGTTAGGTTCAATAATATAAATTATTTTGGGCATAAAAAAAGGTTTAGTTAAGTACTAAACCCTTTTTTATTGTATATTTTAAAGACTATTGAAAACTACCAAGACTCATAAGTCTTTGATATCGTTTCTCAGTTCTTACTTCGTGTGATAATTCTTTTAATTCCTTAACAGAGTCTAAGAAGTAATCACCAAGTGCAGATATAGCTTCATCTCTACTTCTATGCGCTCCAATTAATGGTTCATTGATAATATCATCAACTAAGTTATAGTTCTTTAAATCAGCAGATGTTATTTTAAGAGCATTAGTTGCAGTTTCAACCATCGCTTGATCTTTCCATAAAATACTAGCACAACCTTCAGGAGAAATAACAGAATATACACTATATCTCATCATTGCCAATCTATCACCAATAGATATTGCTAAAGCACCACCAGAACCACCTTCACCAATTACAACTGAAATAATAATAGTATTCATGTCACTTAGTTCAAATAAGTTTCTAGCAATTGCTTCACTTTGAGATCTTTCTTCTGCACCAATTCCAGGATATGCACCTGGAGTATCTACTAAAAATAGAATTGGTAAATTGAATTTTTCAGCCATTTTAGCTGCTCTTAATGCTTTTCTATAACCTTCAGGATTTGGCATACCAAAATTTCTTTTGATTTTATTTTTAACGCCTCTACCTTTTTGCTCTCCAATTACAACACACTTTTGATCACCAATATATCCTAAATAACAAACAATTGCTTGGTCATCAGTAAGATGTCTATCTCCATGTATTTCATAAGAATCAGTCATAAGACCTCTGATATAATCTAAAGCATAAGGACGATCAGGATGACGAGCTAATTTTAGTTTTTGAAAATCACTAAGATTAGAATATGTTTTTTCTACTTCTAAAGCTAGTTTTTTTTCTAAAATAGTTGCTGCATATTCATCTGCCTTAGTCTTTGCAACTATTATTTCATCTTCAATCTTTTTTATATTTTCTTCAAAATCTAAATATGTTGCCATTTTAATACCTTAATTACTTAGAATACTTTTTCATGATTATAACACCATTAGTTCCACCAAACCCAAAAGAGTTTGACATAACGATATTTAAATCAGCTTTTCTTGCATTTTCTGCAACATAATCTAAAGTACAGTTTTCATCTGCTTCAATTTGATTGATTGTTGGAGGTATGATACCTTCTTGCATAGCTTTTATAGAGATAATAGCTTCAATAGAGCCAGCAGCTCCTAAACAGTGACCAATTTGACCTTTTGTAGAAGTTACAGGAGGACATTCTTGATTACCTTCAAATAATTCTTTTAAAGCTGCAGTTTCATTTTTGTCATTTACAGGTGTAGATGTTCCGTGCGCATTTACATAATCAATATGTAGTTCGCCACCATTTGCTTTTTTAGCCATCTTATATGCAGCCTTCATAGCTCTTAATGGTCCATCTTGAGTTGGAGTTGTAATATGATTTGCATCACCGCTTTCTCCAAATCCTAAGATTTCAGCATATATCTTAGCTCCTCTAGCTTCTGCAGATTCTAAAGTTTCTACAACTAATGCACCAGCACCTTCACCCATAACAAAACCATCTCTGTTTTTATCAAAAGGTCTTGATGCTGTTTTAGGATCGTCATTTCTAGTACTTAGAGCTTTCATTGCTGCAAATCCACCAATTCCTGCACCTGTAACAGCTGATTCTGCACCAATTACAAGCATCTTAGAAGCACCACCTAAAGCAATAGTTTTAAAAGCTTCTCCAATTGCATGTGTTCCAGCTGCACAGGCAGTTACAACAGAAAGATTTGGACCTTTTAAGTTATGTTGAATTGTTACAAATCCACCAAGCATATTTACTAATGAAGATGGTATGAAAAATGGAGATATTTTTCCAGGACCTCTATTTGATAAGATAATTGAATTCTTTTCAATATTTGGTAATCCACCAATTCCAGAAGCTGAAACGATTCCAAACTCATCTGCAATGTCATTTGATATTTTGCCATCTTCATCTGCTAGTCCACAATCTTTGATTGCTTCTAGTGAGGCATGAATACCAAGTTGAACAAATCTATCAGCTTTTTTAGCTTCTTTTTTACCCATGATTGCAGCAGGATCAAAGTCTTTTACTTCTCCTGCAATTTGTGCACTATATGCACTCGCATCAAATAATGAAATTGTGTCAATTCCACAATTACCTTCAACTATTGAATTAAAAGATTCTTCAACATTGTTTCCTAATGAATTTATCATTCCTATACCGGTTACTACAACTCTTTGCATATCTATTTGTGCTCCATTTTATGAAATTTAATTATAAATTAATAAAAAATTAGAATATAATTCTTTTTTAATCTATAAATATTTTTATAATAAGGGTAAACCCCTTATTAATAACTATTTGTTATCTTCGATGTATTTTAACGCATCTGCAACAGTTAAGATACCTTCAGCATCTTCATCTGGAATTTCAATATCAAATTCTTCTTCTAAAGCCATTACTAGCTCAACTACATCAAGAGAATCAGCACCTAAGTCCTCAATAAACTTTGAATCTTCTTTTACTTCTTCTGCATTACAATCTAATTGTTCAACTACTACTGCTTTTACTTTATCTAACATATTTGTTCCTTTTTTATTAGTTTCATTGTTATTATACCAAATTTTCTTAAAATTAAGTATAAAGCCCGCCATTTACTTTTAATACTTCTCCTGTAATATAAGTAGAATGGTCACTTAGTAAAAATGCTACAGCATCCGCTACTTCTTTTGCTTCACCAAATCTTTTAAGTGGTATATTTCTTGTATATTCATCTTTTACTTCTTGCTTTAGTTCATCAGTCATATCAGTTCTAATAAACCCTGGAGTTACTGCATTGAATCTTATAGCTCTAGCACTTCCTTCTTTTGCAAACGCTTTAGTCATAGTGTTTACTCCACCTTTAGATGCAGAATAATTTGTTTGACCTGGATTTCCCATTTCTCCTACTATTGAAGAGATATTTACAACTGCTCCAAATTTCTTTTTACTCATAGTTTTAAGTGCATCTCTACATCCAATAAATGTAGATGTCAAGTTTGCACCAATTACATCGTTGAAGTCTTGAAGTGACATTCTTATTGCTAGTTTATCCTTTGTAATTCCTGCATTGTTTACAAGATAAGATAAAGCTCCATCACTGTCAATTATTATTTTAATCATACTAGCCCAATCAGCTTCAATAGATACATCACCTTTAATAACAGCAGCAACTCCACCAGCAGCCTCAATCTCTGCTTTAACTGCATCAGCAAGTTCAGGTTTACTTCTATAGTTAATCCATACTTTTAGTCCATAAGTTGCAAGTTCTTTTGCAACCTCTGCTCCTATACCTTTACTTGCGCCTGTAACTAATACGTTTGTTCCTGTGAATTTCATTTGTGTCCTTTATTAACTTTAGTCTATATATCTTTTTGTTATATCATTATAGCATTCTATTCTTCTATCTCTCAAAAATGGCCACCATCTTCTTACATTTTCAGTATTTTTTAAATCTATTGGGGCATAAAGTATCTGTTCTTTTTGATTTGAAGCATGAGCTAAAAATTCTCCTTGTGCACCTAGTACAAAAGAATTTCCCCAAAAGTTTGTACCTTTTAGAATATTGCTATCATCTTTTTCAAAGCCAGTTCTATTTGCAGTTATTATTGGAATATTATTTGCAATACTATGACCTCTTTGTACCGTAATCCAAGCATCTAGTTGTTTTTGTTGTTCTTCTTTGCTATCATCTTCAAACCATCCAATAGCTGTAGGGTATATTAATATATCGGCACCCTTTAAGCACATTAGTCTTGCAGCTTCAGGATACCACTGATCCCAACAAATTAAAACACCAAGTTTACCAACACTTGTTTGAATAGGTTCAAATCCTAAATCCCCAGGTGTAAAATAAAACTTTTCGTAAAAGCCAGGATCATCAGGAATATGCATCTTTCTATATTTACCTGCAATACTTCCATCTTTTTCAAATACGACTGCTGTATTATGATAAAGTCCTGCTGCTCTTTTTTCAAAAAGTGAAGTTACTAATACTATACTATTTTCTAAAGCAATATTTGACCAAAATTTTAAATCCTCTTCCCAAGAATTAGCTAAGTCAAATGTATCAACATTTTCATTCTGACAAAAATAATGTGTTTGATGAAGTTCTTGAAGTACTACTAATAAAGCACCATTTTTACTTGCTTCTTGTATTTTAAATACAGTTTGTTTTATAGTTTCTTCTTTTGAAGAATAATACTTTTGTTGTATTAGTGCTGTTTTTAAAATAGAATTATTTTCTTCTTCTTTAGTTATTCTTGGATATTGCATAGTTACGCAATGCAAACTTCCATGTTGTTTTATCAAAGTCGTACAGTCAATACCTATTACATATCTTGAAGGAAAAATCTTTTTGAATATATCTAAAGCTTTGTTGTCATTTATATCGTTGTATGTTGGCACTAGAACAGCACCATTTATAATTAGAAAGTTTGCATATGTTGCAGGTAATCTTTCATCGTCTTCATATTTTGCTTGTATTGTTGGTAAGGCTATTAAATTATAAGGTTCATTTGAGGAGTTTGTAAATGTTTGAAGTTCTTCTTTCATTTTTTTTAGTTCATCATACTGTTCATCATTTTCATCATCGCAAGATTGATAAACAATAGTATTTTTACAAACAAATCTTGCAAGGGTATCTATATGCGCATCTGTATCATCACCAATAAGTTCACCATGATTTAACCACAGTATTTTAGATGCTCCAAGAGTATCTTTAAGTTTTTTTTCTATTGTAGTTTTTGATAAAGTTGGATTTCTATTTTTTTCTAATAAACATTTACTGGTAGTCAAAATAGTACCATTCCCATCACTATCAATAGAGCCACCTTCAAGAACTAATTGTATTGATTGGTGAGAATATTCTTTTAGCATACCTTTTAATTTTAGTTTGCTTGTGATTTGATTGTCTAGTTTAGAGTCAAATTTATTTCCCCATGCGTTAAATTTGAAATCTAGTACGGTAAAGATATCTTCGTTTTGTACTGTAATTCCACCAAAATCCCTAGACCAAGTATCGTTTGAATCTATACGAATAAATGTTAAGTTATTTTTATATTCAAAATCTTCAAAATAAGATTTTGTTTTACTAAGATTTTTTGCAACTATTAAACACTTTTGATACTTGGCAATTGTTTTTGCTATATTTATAAAAGTATCTATAGCATTATCTAAGTATTCATTCCAATCAGTATTTTCATGTGGAAATACCAACTGTACAAATTCTTGATCTTCCCATTGGGCTGGTAGTCTAGTCATAAGTATCTCCTTTTAGTTAAACGCCTCTTTTATTGTTCCATACTCTTATATGTAGTCTATCTGAATATTTATAACCTTTTTGTATTGCAAACTCTATAACTTCAAGTGAGTTATTGTCTATAAGTTCAGCTGTATCACCAAGTGGCATTATATATACATCGCAAGGCGGTAAATCTTCTAGTATATAATCTATCTCTTCATTTGCTTTTTTTATAGAATCTTTAGATACTACAAATTTTAAATAACTTTCTTTATTGAAATTAATTATTTTTTTAAGTGTATCTTTATTTATTCTTTTTGATAAAACCTCACCACTATTACTAAGTTTAACACTCATAGAAAATAAAATCTTTTTTTGCCACTCATGTGTAAGTTCTATATTTATAGATGCATTTGTTTCTATAGTGATTTCATAGTCATGACTTATATAAAAATGTAAAAACTTTTGAAATTCAACATCATTCCAATATAAAAGTGGTTCACCACCAGTTATAACTATATCAACTTTATATTTTGGAAGAATTAAATTTATCTTTTCTATTAATGGTTTTGAGCTTTCATATGAATCCCAAGAATCTTTAAATGCACTATCACTAGCATAGTAAGAATCACAAGAGTATTTTTTGATACCACTTGGAGTTTCATATTCTACTTCAAAGCCTGAACATTGCATATTGCATTTACCAAATCTTACAAAAACTGAAGGATTTCCTACTCTTTTACCTTCACCTTGAATTGTTGGTCCAAATATTTCATTTACTTCAAGCATTATTATAAACTACTGATCTACTTTTTGGTGTTTCAAAATATTCTATATGAGATACTTTTACACCTATTTTTGACATTTTTTTATCTACGATCTTAAGTAACCAAGCAGAAAGATTTTCACTTGTTGGTACAAAATCAACTATAATAAACCCTTCATACATCTCTCTTATATGAAGTGGTTCATCTTTGATATGTGTTAAATCTGGTATTTTATAATCCTGTTCCATAGTATGTAAGTTGTTACCATCTTTATAAAATGGCAATAGTGTAGGGTATAAAGGATCATTTATATCTACTATAAACTTATGATCAATAGTATCATCTAAAAATTTTTTAAACCAATTTAGATGTTTAAAGTCTGTAACCATACCATTTTCTAAGTGTTCACTTTCAAGATGTACTAGTATCTTTCCTTGATGCCCATGTAAATGTCTACACATCAAACAATCATCAAGTGCATATTCTACATTTAATTCTTGTGACCATACTCTATGACCATAACAAAAATCAAACTGTTTAGATATATTCCATTTCATTTTCATTTATATTCTCTTTTCTTTCATAAGTTTGCCCACCACATTCTAATGCTTAGTCCTAAAGTGGAAGTATAACCAACATCACTAAATACTAGCTTTTGATTTTTATCAAATATCAAAGTTGTAGGGTAAACTTCTATATTAAACTCTTGTGCAAGCTTACTATCTTCATCATGATGAACTTTAAAGTCTACATTTTGTTCTTTTAAATATTCTTCTATATTTTGTGATTCTACTGCAATTGTTATAACTTCATATTCTTTAGATACGCCTTGTATAGTGGAAGCTTCTATTTTACATATAGGACACCATGTAGCCCAAAAATGTACCATAACAGCTTTGTCGTTTGGAAAGTTGTATTTTGTATTATCTAACAGAGTTAATTCATTTAAAGTAAGATTGTCTTTATTTAAATCTGATGATTTATAGTAACTAACTCCATTAGATAAAACTGTAAGTAGTAGCACAAAAGTTATTAACTCTTTTGCATAATGTTTTATTTTATTAAATATATTCAATTTTATCTTTTATGCCTGCAAGTTTGAAGCCATTTAGTCTTAATCTACAGCTATCACAAACTCCACAAGCTTTGTCTTCGTTTTTATAACATGACCAAGTATGTTGAAGTGGTACATTCATCTCTATAGCTTTTTTTACAATTTGTTCTTTTGTAAGATGTACAAGTGGTGTTAGTATTTCTAGTGAAGTTTCTTTTTTCGTTCCTTCATTCATAGCACTTTGAATTTTATTTATAAATGTATCAGAACAATCAGGATATCCACTACTATCTTCTTGCACTACACCTATATAAAGCTCACTAGCCTTTTCTTTTTCTGCTATTGCAGTTGCGATACTTAAAAATATACCATTTCTAAATGGTACATAAGTTACAGGCACTCCATCTTCTAATCCACCTGTAGGTACATCAATGCTTTGATCAGTAAGTGCAGATGCACCAATTTGAGTAAAAAATGGAATGTCTATTTCATATTTATTTGATACATTTAATTCACTACATATTTTTCTAAAAGCTTCAAGCTCTTTTCTCTCTGTTCTTTGTCCATAGTTAAAATGTACAGCAATAACCTCTGCACCATCTTTATCAGCCATATACGATGCAAGAGTAGAATCCATTCCACCACTTAATATACATACCGCTTTTTTATTTGTAATTTTCATTTTTCCCTTTTCTAACTAAATAAGTCTTTTTGAATTTGTGTAAAAAACTTCCAGTTTATTGGTAATACTTTTACTTGTGAATCTTTTTTGATAAGTTCGTTGTGTTTGTCTAAAACTATTATGCTATTACAATTATGTAATACTCCAACCATTCCAGGTAATCTTTTCTCAGAAGGTATAAAATATTCTCCATCAAAAAATCCAGGAATAATTGTAGTTCTACCTTTTCTATTTGGTAAATCTTCTGATAATTTTGTAGCTATATAATTATGATAAACTTTTTTATTCCCTGTAAGTATTTGTAAAATAATTTTACCAAATACTTCAAATATAAGTGCAGCAGCTAAAGGGTTTCCTGGAAGATTTAAAACATATGTATTTCCAATCTTACCAAATACAGTTGGCTTACCTGGTTTGATTGTTATACCATCAAATAATACTTCCATGTCAAATTCATTGAAAGCATCTTTTGTAAAATCTGCTTCACCAACACTCACTCCACCACTTGTGATAATAAAATCAGCATATAGTGAGTTTGAAATCATCTCTTTTAAAGATTCAATATTATCTTTAGCCATTCCTACAAATGTTACATCAGCCCCAAGCTCTTTAGCCCGAGCAAGTAGTGTAGGTGTATTTGAGTTATATATTTGATAGTCTTCAATTTTTTCATAGTGAAGCTTAAGTTCTTCTCCACTTGTAAAAACTGATATTTTTGGTTGTCTGTATACTTTTACATGAGTAATACCTTGACTTGAAAGCATAGTAATTGTTGCAAAATTTATTTCATCACCAATATTTAAAATCTTATCTTCTTTTTTTATATCTTCACCTAAGAATCTTACATGCTGATTTTGCTTGATATTTGAAGGAAGTATTATATAATCTTCATCAACAATTTCAACTAACTCATGTGGTATTACAGCATCAACACTTGAAGGTACTCTTGCACCTGTCATTATTTTGATACATTGTGATTCATTAAAATTAGTTTGCTTAGATGAACCTGCAAATATAGAATCTATAACTTTTACTTTTTTAGAAGCATCACTTAACTTTACACCATACCCATCCATTGCTGAGTTGTTAAATGTTGGAAGTGAATGTGTCGCATATATATCTTGAGCACTAATTCTATTTTGAGTATTTTCAATTGGTATTATTTCAAAAGAGACTTTTGTGACATTTGATTGTATTATTCTTAATGCTTCTTTTATACATATACCCATAATTTGCCTTTTATATTTTTTTAATACTAAGTTTGTTTTATTTTGGTATAATATCGAAAATTTCATAAAAAGGTTCTATTTTGGACGCTGGCACACAACTTATAACATCATCTACTTTTACTCATATAGTTACTATTTTTATATTATTATCAATTATTATTTACAATTACTATACAGTTCACACTCAAGACAATTTTATGCTTATGGCTAAAAGATTAAGAAAATTAACACCATATTTTCACTCAATAAACTTTGCTTTGGCATATACAGGAGCAGTTCTATCAAGTTTTACTCAGGATTTAAGTCCTACAGTTATATTAATGATTCCTACTACATTATTTATAATGATAACGGAAATTAAAAGATATAAAAAAATGAGAGTTATAAAGCATGATGCAATAGAACTACAAATAGAATTTAGAAAATTTGCTAAAAAAATATACATAATGCAAATTATAGTAATAGTAAATATGTATGTAATAGCAAATATTTTTTAATATATGCAATTTACATTTCATGAGAATGCAAAAGATAAAAACTTAAAAATAGATGGTGACTTACACAAATATATTTTCAAAGTAAGAAGACATGACTCTTCTAAAAATATATTTTTTAGAAATATGAAAGATAATTTTATATATGAATATAAAGTCATCTTCTCAAGTAGAAGAGATACCTCTCTTGAATTAGTATCTAAAGAAGAAAAAATAATCAAAGCAAAAAAAGATTTACATATAGGATGGTGTTTAATAGACCCTAAAAGTATAGAAAAAGTTCTAGCTTCACTAAATGAAATAGGTGTAAATAAAATCACATTTATAAAGTGTGATTATTCTCAAAATAATATCAAACTAAATTATGAAAAACTAAATAAAATACTTATAAATTCTTCTTGTCAATCAGGAAGAAGTGATATTATTAAATTTGATGAGTCTGATAGTCTTGAAGAGTTTAAGAAAGAGTACCCAGAATCTTATATGTTCAATTTCTCATCAAATGATATATCTGATAGTAAAGATGATGTTAAAACTATAGTATTGGGTTGCGAGGGTGGTTTTTCTTCTGATGAGGTTTTATCTTTTTCTGAAGATAAAATTGTTGGGGTTGATTCATCTATGATAATGAGAAGTGAAACAGCAATTGTAACAATTGCTTCTAAGGTTTTATTTTAGTATAGAATATAATGCTCTATTATTCATTATATATTTTTAAATAAATTGGCTTTCAAACGCATAAACGAAAGCTAAAATACTAAGTACTATTAACTATTCTTAATAGCAAAACATAATTAAATTTTCCCATAAAAAAAGGCTAGTCAAAACTGACTAGCCTTTTTTATTTGTTTAGAGAAAAATTACTTAGTGTAATTTTTTCCAAACTGATTTTTTCCATAGTACAGCTAATATTGTAAATATACCCATATATAGTAAGAACCAAACACCCATAGAATCTCTAATAGGTTTTGAAGGATCTCCTGTATTTTCTAAGTGCTGAATTACTTGTTCAGCAGCATCTTTTGTTAAACCAACAGCAGGCATTGCTGTTCCGTGTAACTGAGACTGAGGATCTTCAATCATTGTTTCTAAGAAATGTGTTCCTTTAGCTCTAAAAATCATAGCTAAATCAGGTGGTAATTTACCCATATATTTTTTAAGACTATCTTCATATTCGATAACTTGAATATCAAATGCTAAAGAATCTTTTTTATATTTGAATCTTTCTTTTTGACCAATTTGAGTCCATTTTTCACCCATAACTTTGTTATCATATCTATTTGCATGACATCTACCACAAGCATCAACATAAACTTCTTTAGGAGTTAAGTCTTTCTTTGCGATTGATTGCATATAAGTTACTATATGTTCAATATCTTCTTTTGGCATCCAGTTATATCCAGGCATTGGATGTGACTTACCACTTTCAGCTGTAAACTTATGTGATACACCAGAAGCTTTTGCAGGATCTGCAATAAATGCAGCAAGATACTTAGGATCTAATATAGCTCCAAAGTTACTTAAATCAGGTGGGTTAACACCATAAGTTGCTGCAGACATAACTGCATCCATAGGTGCAGGCATATTTTCAGCGTTTATTGAGTGACAAGCTGTACAGTTAGTCATAACTAACTCTTTACCTTTTGCAGCATCTCCAGCTTTTACAGCTGGAAGATGTGAATACTCAAAGTTTTTACCGTCAACGTGTGCGTGCATTTGTGAGTGAGCGAATGGTTCAACTCCCCAGTATGTTAATAGTGTAAAGAATACAACTACTGCTAATATTTTTAGTTCTCTCATAATATTCTCCCTATTACTTTATTTCTTTTTTTTCAAACGATGTTATTGCAACTAGCGCTGGCCATAATAGTAAGAATACCCATGCCGCAATTAGTCCAATAGTACTAAACATACCTGATGGAGGTACTTTACCCATTACTGATAATACAATTAAGTCAAGTAATAATATCCAGAACCATATGAAGAATAATCCTCTTCTATGTGCAGGGATAGCATTAGGACTTCTATCTAGGAAAGGTAATAACATAAAGATAACTTGAGAGAAACCAAATGCCATTAAACCAACATCCTTAGAGAAAGGTCTTAAAATTTCATATGACCATAAGAAATACCACTCAGGGTAAATATGTGCAGGAGTTTTAAGTCCATTAGCCATATCAAAGTTCACTGGATCCATTGCAAAATTGAAATGGTAGAAAACTAGATAAAAGAAGAAGAATAAGAAGAAAGCCATAACCATAAAGTCTTTAGATAAGAAATCCCATTGGAATCTAATAACTTTAGCTTCTTTTGTATTTCCAGCTAAATATTTAGCAGCTTCTTCATCGAAATCAATAATTTCACCTTCTTGGTTGTTTACGTGTGGAATTCTCAAAGATCCAAAGTGAAGTACAATTACACCAATAATTGCTAATGGTAATAAGAATACGTGTAACATAAAGAATCTAGTAAGGTAAGCATCACCAGGAACATAATCCCCTCTAATCCACTCAACAACACCATTTAATTCTAAAGAACCCATAGAGAATAAGTTAGTAATAACCATTCCAGCCCAGTAAGACATTTGTCCCCATGGTAACATATAACCAGAGAAAGCTTCAGCAGAAAAAGTTACAAATAATAACATTCCTGAAATCCAAATCATCTCTCTACCTTGCTTATAAGAACCATAATAGATACCTGTAAACATGTGGATGTATATTAGTAAGAATACAACAGAAGCTGCAACTCCATGAATATGTCTAAATAACCAACCATAACCAACTTCTTGCATGATTGTGTAGTTTACACTATCAAACGCTAAGTTTACATCTGGTTTATAATACATTGTAAGGAAGATTCCAGATATTAAAAGAAATCCAAATACAACTGCAAGAATCATACCCATTGCCCATAAAAAGTTTATGTTTTTTGGAATCCAGTATTCAGTTGCCATTACTCTATTTAAAGTTCTAACACCTAATCTGTCATCTAACCATTGTTCACTAAATGGTCTAGCATTTTCGTCAAATTTTGCCATCTAATTCTCCTTACGCTTTAGGATCTAATTCTACTTTTCCAAGTAGACCAGATTCTTTCATTTTATTATACGCTTCACCAGCTTCACCAAGTATAAGGCTATTTCCATCAACTTTAAATGGTGGAATTAACATTGGTAGTGGAGCAGGAAGTCTTGTATTTATACCAGATGTATCAAACTCAGCACCGTGACAAGCACAAGCAAATTTATTTTTTGCTTTTTTATATGCTGGAATACAACCTAAGTGCGTACACAAACCAATACATACTAAAAATCTACTATCTCCAATGATAACATCTCTTGATTTAGCGTTGTTAGATTCTTTTGCTACCATAGCAGCAGATTTTTTGATGATAAACACAGGTTTACCTCTCCATTTGTCAGTGTACAACTTATCCTCTTCCATAACTGATACATCAACTACAGTTGAACCTGCAGCTTTAACACTTGGAAGTGGATCCCAAGCAGCTTTCATACCAGCTAATGCGTAAACACCACCAACGGCAGCACACGCACCAAATGCAATTCCCATTGCATCTCGTCTTTTCATTTCTTGAGACATACTTATTCCTTTTTTTCAAATTTTAACTTTACATTATATTGTTTTATTACTTAAAGAGATATAACTTATATTAATTTTAAGGTTAATTTATGTTTATGGTAACACTATGCTTCTATTTGTATATTGTTTTTACTATTTTTTGCTTTGTCTAGGGCTTCATTTAGTTTTTCTAAAAGCGTTGTGTAGTTATCTTCATCTGAAATTTGGCTAATTCCTAAATGTAACTTAGTAGATGAATCAATTTTAGTATGAAAATTTTCATCTATTTTTTGTGCTAAAATTAATGCACCACTTAATGATGTGTTTGAAGTAAGTATGATTAGTTTGTTGTCATTTTTTATACCAAAATAATCATTTGTTCTAATCATATTTTTGATTATATTACCAAGTATTTTATATGTAAGTTTATCATAGTTTGAATTGTTTGTATCTATAAGTATACATGAAAATTCTGTTTTATATCTGCGTGATCTTTGAATCTCTTTTTCCATTATATCTTCTATAAATGTTTGAGTATATGCACCAGTTGTAAAGTCTTTTTCTATTAAGTCAATTAGATTCTTTTTTGAAATTGTATTTGAAGAATGGCTATCTTGAAGTTCAATATCATTTTTATATTCTTTAGAATAAACCTTTATATGTAGCATCAATAAAATTGTATAAATAAATGTTGATAATAAAACATTACCAATTATGATAGCTTCAAATACCTCTTTATATATAAAAGTTTGAGGTAAAGAATGAACCATAATAATAGCTAAAGCACCTTTTGTACCAGAAAGGCTAAGGGCAAATATCCATCTATTTGGAAGAGAAAGTTTTTTTATCATTGTAAATACTGCAAAATATCTAATAATAGATGTGATTAAAAATACAATTAATATCTCTTGATAGTATGTAAAAAGTAACTCTATATCTATAATATTTGCAACTATCATAAATACAATAGCATTTGCAAATATTCCTATAAATTCTGATTCTTTTTTATATTCTCTAAAATTCTTTTTTGTAAGTGCAGGTACTTTTTTCAGTAAAGTAAGAAGCGGTGGTTCTGTTTTATTAAAATATGAGTTTATATTTTCTTCTTGATTTGTTGAAATATCTTTTGCAATTAGATATTTAAATGTTAAAACTGATGTAACTATAGAAAGTATTCCAGCAATATTAAAATGCTCAGCAGTCATAAATGATATTATAACAATAAGGTAAATAACTAAAAATTGATCAAATGAATTTTTTAATATTTTTATGGTGTAGTATCCAATATATGCTATAAATATACCAATAAAAGTAGATAAGAATAGTACTTTTATTAAAGTAGTATTTAAATCTAAGATATTAATTTCTCCACTTGAAATCATAGGTAATGCAACAAAATAGTAAATTATAAGGGCTGTTACATCATTAAATAATGATTCTGATTCTGCATATATTTTTAGTTTTTCAGGTAATTTAAACTTTGACATGATACTTGCAACAGTAATTGCATCAGTTGCCATAAGCATAGAAAATAAAGCGATAAGCATACCAATACTAAATGAATATTGAGGTAATAAATAAGGAGTAACAAATATAGCTATACTAATAGATACAATAACAGCTACAAAAGCTAAATAAATAATTTCTTTATAGTGTTTTTTAAGTTCATTGCTAGATATATTTAAAATATCAGGTAATAAAATAACAGGAAGCATCAAATACAATATCTCATCAAAGTTATCATTTGAAATACTTAATAGTTCAGGGTAAACATAAGATAAAACAAAAGAAAATACAATAAGAGTAAGAGTTGATGGAATTTTTGTAGCAGTCTCTACTATTCTTGATAGTATTATAAAGATAAGTAAAATTGTAAACAACAATAGCACGATTAGTAGATTAAATCCTCTTTTAATAGTGCTTGTTTTATGTTATACATTTGTCTATGTTTATCGTTACACCACATAGGCGATAGCAAAGAATCATCACTTATACCTGCAGTAACTCTTGAAATAGATACATTATCTGGTAACATCTTTATAGATTTTACTAAAGTATCAAGATATAGTTCTTCACTTATTGGAGTAAATTTACCATCTGTATAGTCTTTTGTTAATATTGTATTTTTTACAACATATAAAGGATGGAATTTTATAGAATCTAAATTTAATTTTAAAGATTCTTCTACACTTTTTAGCATCATTTCTTGGTCTTCATCAGGTAAACCAAATATCATATGACCACAAACTAACAAATTTCTTTTTTTAGTTTTTTCAATCCACTCCACAATATTTGCAAAGTCATGACCACGATTTATTTTTTTTAAAGTACTATCATAAACAGTTTGAATTCCATATTCAATCCAAATCTCTTTTGTTTGATTTAGTTCTTCTAAATAATCTAAAATTTCATCAGTAATACTATCAGTTCTTGTTCCAATACTAAGTCCTACAACATTATCAAAACTTAGTGCTTTTTCATATAAAGCTTTTAATGTTTCAATTGGAGCATAAGTATTTGTAAATGATTGAAAATATACTATAAACTTTTTTGCACCAAATTTATTTTGTAGTGTTTCTTTAGTATTTTCAAACTGTGTTTGAAGTTGTAATAGTTGATTTCCAAGCATTGGATTTTGCGGGTTTGATGGATGTAATTTAAAATCAGATTTTTTTTCTTTTTGTAAATTTGGAGCAAATGAGTCATTTTCACAAAATGTACAACCACCTTTTGCAACAGTACCATCTATATTTGGACAAGTAAAACCAGAAATACTAATAGGGATTTTATATACTTTTTCTCCATATTTCTTTTTCCAATATCTACCTATTGTATTTAATTCTTTCAATTTTCTAACCTTATGTTACGAAGTAATCGCCATCAAAACTTACAAGTGAATATTTTGTTTCTCTACCTAATGCACCTTTTAAGTCATCAATAGATAAATATTCTAAAGAATCAGCTTCAATATATTCTTGAACTTCTTCTTTAGTTTTCATTGCATTAATTAGTTCTTCTTTTGTTGGTGTATCAATACCATAAAAACAAGGATGTTTAATCATAGGAGAGGCAACTCTAAAGTGTACTTCTGCAGCACCTGCATTTTTAAGCATTCTTACTATTCTTTTACTTGTAGTTCCTCTTACAACACTATCATCAATAACAACTAATCTTTTACCTGCAATTAAAGATTTCATAGGAGAAAGTTTCATTTTTACTTTCATATTTCTCATTGCTTGTGTTGGTTCTATAAATGTTCTACCAACATAATGATTTCTTATTATTCCAAGTTCAAAAGGAATTCCAGATTCTTTAGCATAACCTAATGCTGAAGGTACCCCACTATCAGGAACTGGTATTACCATATCAAATTGTTCTTTTGGATTTGTTTCATTTGAAGCAAGGACTTTACCCATAGCTTCTCTTGCAGCATATACATTTTTACCATCTATATCACTATCTGGTCTTGCAAAATAAATATATTCAAATGCACATGGTCTAAACTCTTTTGTATCATCTAACATAAGTGATTCTGGTTCTTCAAAATCTTTAGAAAATATTAACATCTCTCCAGGTTTTACATCTCTAATGAACTCTGCATCTACAAGGTCAAAACAACATGTTTCACTTGCTATTATCCAACCACCTGACTTTAGCTTACCAAGACTAAGAGGTCTAATTCCATGAGGATCTCTTATTACAAATAATTTACTTCTACTTTGAATTATAAAGTTATATGCACCTTTTAGTTTTGGTAATGACTTTGTAATTCTATCTCTTAATTTGTCTGCACTTGACTTTGCAATAAGGTGAATTAAGTTTTCAGTATCCATACCTGTTTGAAAGATTGAACCTTCATCAATAAGTCTATTTCTTACTTCATCTTTATTTGTTAAGTTACCATTATGAACTATAGATATTTCACCTAGTTTATATTTTGCTTGAATAGGTTGTGCATCAAAAACTGAGTCACTTCCTGCTGTTGAGTATCTATTATGACCAATAGCCATATTTCCTTTTAATACTTTAAAAGCTGCTTCATCAAAAACATCTCTAACAAAACCTCTATTCTTAACAGTAACTATTTTTTTACTATCATTACCACCAGCACTGATTCCAGTTGCTTCGTGACCTCTATGTTGCATTGCAAATAATGCAGCTGATGCTAACTTTGCAGCATCTTCGTTTCCATATATTCCTACTATTGCACACATATTATAATCCTAAACAATCATTGATACTATAAAGATCAGGTTTTTGGTTTACTAACCAAACAGCAGCTTTTATAGCACCTTTTGAAAATGTATTTCTTGAAGTTGCTGTATGGTTAAGTTCTATAAACTCACCATCATTATAGAATCCAGCAGTATGTCTCCCAACAATATCTCCACCTCTTAAACTCATAACAGCAATTTCATCTTTAGTTCTCGCCCCAATGATTCCATCTCTTCCTGAAACTCTAACTTTATCAAGGTCAAGGTCTCTAGCATCAGCAGCATGTTCAGCTAATGTAAGAGCTGTACCACTTGGAGAGTCTACTTTATGCCTATGGTGTTGCTCAACAATTTCACAATCGAAATCAGCTAAAGCTTTTGAAGCAAGGTGTACAAGCTTATTTAACACAGCAACCCCTAAACTCATATTTGTAGCATAAAGAATAGGAGCTACCTTTGAAGCTTCTATAAGTAAGTTTTTTTGATGTTCAGAAAAACCAGTTGTAGCAATCACAAGTGGTGTTGCTGAATTTTCTTTTATGATAGTTGTTAATAATTCTTCAGTTGCAACAGGTGCAGAAAAATCAATAATAACATCAGATGAATCAATCATTGTCTTCATATCATTTGTAACAATCGCATCTTTTGGTAGAGTTTTTGTTAGTTCATCAAAAACATGAACAGCACCAACACAAGCAAATTCGTTATTTTCTAAATCATCAATAAGTAAAGATCCAACTCTACCTGTACTTCCTAAAATTCCAACTTTTAACATTCTATTCCTTCTTTTTTACTATTGTAAATATGCAATTGCACTAATTCCAGCCATCGCACCATCACCTGCTGCACAAACTACTTGCTTTGGAGCATCTATTCTTATATCACCTGCTGCAAATAATCCAGACAGTGAAGTTCTCATTTTTAAATCAACTATAACTTCTCCTGATTCATTTGTATCACATATAAAAGAACCATCTTCATTTTGTAAAGTTTGATTTAATACATCTCTTCCTACAAATATAAATGCACCTAAAACATCAAGTGTTTTTGTTTCATTTGTATCTTTAGATTTTACTATTATACCAGTAACTCCACTTGCATCACCAATTATCTCTTCAGTTGTATGGTTAAGTATTTGTATGATATTTTTATGTTTGTTTAGTTTTTCAACTTCATGTGGAGAAGCTCTAAATTTATCTCTTCTATGCACAATATAAACTGTTTTACAAATATTTGCTAAAAATATTGCTTCTTCAACAGCAGTATCACCACCACCTATAACTGCAACATCTTTACCTTTGTAGAAAAAACCATCACATGTAGCACAAGTACTAACACCTCTACCAAAAAAATCAGATTCACCTTTTATGTTAGATGATTTAGGAACACTTCCTGTAGCTATTAGAACGCACTTAGATTCTACAGTTTCACCATTTACAAGTGTAATATTGAAAATATCGTTATTTTTAGATATTTTTGTTATTTCATTCATATTATGTTTTAAACCAAATCTTTGACATTGTTCAGGCCATTTTTCCATTAGGTCTAATCCTGTAACTACTTCAAGTTGTCCTGGATAATTTTCTATTTCACTACTTTGAGTTATTTGACCACCAGGTAGTCCTTTTTCAAACATAGTAACATTTGCTAATCCACCTCTTGTAGCATATAGTCCAGCTGTAAGTCCAGCAGGTCCTCCTCCAATGATTGCAAAATCTAACATTTTTAGTCCTTATTTATATTCATAAAAAAATATTTTGTATTGAAATTTTTTCATATAAACATAAAAAGGCTAGGCATAAATATACCTAACCTTTAAATTGTTGTTAAATAAACTCTTATAATAAAGCGTTTAATTTATCAGCAAATGCTTGCTTAGAAGAAGCACCAACCATAGTTTCAACAACTTCACCATCTTTCATTAAAAGAATAGTTGGTATTGATCTTACACCAAATTTAGTTGAAAGTTCTGCTTGCTCATCTGTGTTTACTTTACAGATTGCTGCTTTACCATCAAAGTCTTCAGCTAATTCTTCAATTACTGGAGCAATCATTCTACAAGGACCACACCAAGGAGCCCAGAAATCTACCAGTGCGATACCTTTGCTTACTGTTGCTTCAAAATTTTCTTCTGTTAATTCTATATATTTTCCCATTTTCTTTCCTTAATTTATATTTTAAAGATTATATGAAACTTTGACTTTAATGAAGCTTGAATGATAAAATTAAACTCAATAAATTATACACAAACAATTTATCAGTATTTTTTAGCTAAAATCACGATATAAATTAAAAAATGGACAATATAAAATGAATATCAGAAAAGAATTTTTAGATTTTTTTGCTTCAAAAGAACACAATATAATCAAAAGTGCACCGCTAGTGCCAAGTGATGCTACACTACTATTTGTAAATGCAGGTATGGTTCAGTTTAAAGATATTTTTATAGGTGCAGTACCAGTTCCTTCAACTCCAAGAGCCACATCATGTCAGCTTTGTATAAGAGCTGGTGGAAAACATAATGACTTAGAAAATGTAGGATATACAGCTAGACATCATACTTTATTTGAGATGCTTGGTAACTTTTCTTTTGGAGATTATTTTAAAGAAGAAGCTATTTCTAATGCTTGGGAATTTATAACTAAAAACTTAGATTTACCTATAGATAAACTTTGGGTAACTGTACATGATAATGATGATGAAGCATACGACTTATGGAAAAAGCACATAAGTGAAGATAGAATCATGAGATTTGGAGATAAAGATAACTTCTGGTCTATGGGAGATACTGGTGCATGTGGACCTTGTAGTGAAATATTTTATGATCAAGGGGCTGAAAATTTTAATGGGTCTGAAGATAAAATGGGTGGAGAAGGTGATAGATTTTTAGAGATATGGAATCTTGTATTTATGCAGTATGACAGACAAAAAGATGGAACATTAGAGCCTTTACCAAAACCTTCAATTGATACAGGTATGGGACTTGAAAGAGTTGTTGCTATAAAAGAGGGTGTACTAAATAACTTTGATTCTTCACAGTTTAAGCCATTGATTGAAAAAATAGAATCAATAAGCGAATCTAAAATAACAAAAGAAAATGTTGGAAGTTTTAGGGTAATAGCAGACCATGTAAGAACTGTAGCATTTATGTTAAGCCAAGGAATACTATTTGATAAAGTAGGGCGTGGTTATGTTGCTAGAAGAATTTTAAGAAGAGCTGTTAGACATGGATATTTGCTAGGATTTAGAAAAGCATTTATGGGTCAAATTATAGAGCAACTTATATCTATGATGGGTGAAACTTATTCTGATTTAGTAGAAAAACATGACTTTATACAAGAGCAAGTAAAACTTGAAGAAGATAGATTCTTTAAAACTATTGCAAGTGGTATGCAACTATTCAATGAAGAGTTAAAAAATACTAAAGATGTATTCTCTGGACAAACGGCATTCTTATTATATGATACTCATGGTTTCCCTTTAGATTTAACAGAAGATATGTTAAGAGAAAAGAATATGACAGTTGATAATGATATGTTTGATACTTGTATGGCAGAACAAAAAGCAAAAGCAAAATCAGCATGGAAAGGTAGTGGGGATGAAGCAAGCAATGGCGACTTTAAAAAACTACTTGATACAGTTGGAGTAAATGAATTTATAGGATATGAAAATGTACAATCAAAAAGTAAAATTGTAGCAATACTAGATGAGAATTTTAAAGAGATAAATATCTTAAATACAAACCAAAGTGGTTGGGTAATGTTAGATAAAACTCCATTTTATGCAACTTCAGGTGGACAAAATGGTGATATAGGTGCATTAGAAGATGCTGAGCATATAGCAACAATAAGTGAAACTAAAAAATTCTTTGGAATGAATATGTCAAAAGTAGAAGTTGCAAACTCTACATTGAGTGTTGGAGAAGTTGTAGATGCTGTGGTTGTATCAAGAGATGAAGTTTCAAAACATCATAGTGCTACTCATTTATTACAAAGTGCATTAAAAATTGTTTTAGGAGATACTGTTTCTCAAGCTGGTTCTTTAAATGATGATAAAAGATTAAGATTTGACTTTACATATCCGAAGGCACTTACTAAAGAACAACTTATAGAAGTACAAGATTTAGTAAACTCTTCAATTGCACATAATATAGTAGGGACTACTGAAGAACTAAATATTGAAGATGCTAAGAAAAAAGGTGCTATTGCTATGTTTGGTGAAAAATATGGTGATACAGTTAGAGTTGTAGAGTTTGGAGATATGAGTGTTGAGTTCTGTGGGGGAACACATGTAAAAAATACAGGACATATTGGTAGCTTTTATATTACTAAAGAAAGTGGTGTTAGTGCAGGAGTTAGAAGAATTGAAGCAGTATGTGGACTTTCTGCAATCAATCATGCATCTAATGCTTTAGATAAATTAAGTAAAATAGAACTTGAAGTAAAAAATAAAGATATTGTTCAAGGTATAAATAAACTAAAAGAACAAATAAAATCATTAAAAGTAGAACTAAATGAAGCACATTCAAATGTATCAACTCCACTAGAAGAACTAGAAATAAATGGTACAAAAGTAATAGTTGATATAGTTACAAATGGTGATATTAAAAAACTAGTAGATGATATGAAAAATGCAAATGAAAGTGTTGCTATACTTTTACTTCAAGCAAAAGGCGATAAAGTTATGCTTGTAAGTGGAGTGAAAAATGCATCTATTAAAGCTGGTGATTGGATAAAAGCTGTTGCTCCAATTGTTGGTGGTGGAGGTGGTGGTAGACCAGACTTTGCACAAGCAGGTGGAAAAGATGCTTCTAAGATAAATGAAGCAAAAGAAGTTGCTTTAAATTTTGCAAAAGAAAGTATATAAGTAGATGATAAAAGGTCTTGCCTTATCAAGTGCATTAGCACTTGTAGCTTATTTTCTATCTTTTTATATAAGTATAGGTGCTGTTGCTATTGCAATTATACTTGGAATATTATATTCAAATATCGTAAAAATTTCTTCAGCTTATAATAGTGGAATCACATATTCTGAAAAATCTATTTTAGCATTTGCTATTATGCTTCTTGGAATCAATCTTGACTTCTCAATTTTAGCTTCTTTAGGTATTAGTACAATGTTACTTATTGTTTTAGGTATGGCTGTTACAATTTTCTCTACACTTTTTATATCAAAAATATTTAATATAGATAAAAAATTTGCACTTATGCTTGGTATTGGAAATGGTGTATGTGGAGCAAGTGCAATTGGAGCAACTAAAGGTATTGTACAAGCAAAAGAAGATGAGGTTGGAATATCTATTGCAGTTGTAAACTTCTTGGGAACTATTGGAATATTTTTAGTTCCATTTGTCGCATTTGTCTTAGGTTTTGATGATACAAAAGCAGGAATACTTGTAGGAAATACTTTACAAGCAGTTGGTCAAGCAGTTGCAGGTGGATTTGCTATTAGTGATACTTCAGGAGAAGTTGCAACTGTAGTAAAAATGGGAAGAGTTCTTATGCTTACTCCTTTGATTGTTATTTTGCTATGGATATATGCAACACCTAAAGAAAATGAAAGAAAAGATACAAAAAGTATATTAAAGAATATACCTTTATTTATAATTGGTTTTATTTTTCTATCAATTATAGCAACTTTACAAATTCTACCAGAGTTTATTGTAAATATTATTTCTATGATTAGTAAATACACTCTTATAATAGCAATGGCTGCTATAGGTCTAAAAATAAGCTTTTCAAGTATAAAAGAAAATGGACAAAAAGCACTTATAATAGGATGCATCATTTTTGTAATACAAATAGCCTTTACAAGCGCTTTCCTTTTACTATTCCCTTAAGAATCTTTTAGTATCATCCCAAGTTATTTTAATTAAAAAGGATTCTTATATGTTAAGAGACAACTATTCTCCAATGTATTTTTTATCAGCGCTAGGCGCTGGTGGTTTATCTGTATCATTCTTTATGTACCTAATGTTTTTAGTACCTCATAAAGGTGTGCCAATGACGACATTTGATTTTGCATTTCCTGCACTACTTAAAGGTGATTGGCTTTCTTTTGTTATAGCTTTTTCTTTAGTATTTATACTTGCTTTTGCATTTTTGCATTTTAAACTTCTTATTTGGAATATCAAACAATATAAAATGTTTAAATTAACAGACAAGTATAAAAAAATGCTAACTTCAAATGCTGAAGTTACTATTATGGCATTGCCTTTGACATTTGCTATGACTATTAATGTTTGTTTTGTACTAGGTGCTTTACTTGTACCTGGTCTTTGGGATGTTGTTGAATACTTATTTCCATTTGCTTTAATCGGATTTGCTGTTGTTGGTTATTTTGCTTTAAAAATATTTATGGAGTATTTTACACGATTACTTACAACAGGTGATTTTGACTTTACAAACAATAATAACTTATCTCAAATGGTATCTATTTTTGCATTTGCTATGATAGGTGTTGGTTTTGCAGCACCTGGTGCTATGAGTCAAAATATCGAGATGAATGCTATAGGTATATTCGGAGCAATATTCTTTATGTCTATATCTATATTATTAGTTGTATTAAAATTAGTACTTGGATTTAAAAATATGTTTGAACATGGAATTGCAATAGAAGCTAGTCCTTCTTTATGGATTCTTATTCCTATATTAACACTTATTGGTATTACATTTATTAGAATCAACTTTGGACTTGACCATCATTTTGATCAAACTTTAGCTAAGTCATCATTATTCACACTTACAAGTACATTCTTAGCATTGCAACTTATTTTTGGAATACTTGGTTATAAAGTTATGAAAACTATAGGCTATTTTGAAGAGTATATTGAAGGTGATAAAAAATCACCAGTTAGTTTTGCTCTTATTTGTCCGGGTGTTGCATTTATGGTATTTGGTATGTTTTTTGTAAACTTTGGATTAGTGGCAAATGGAATTATTGAAGCAAACTCTATAGTTTATCTTTTATTTATGCTACCATTTATGTTTGTACAATATAGAACAGTTGTATATTTTGGAAAATTAAAAAGAAAATTTGAATTATAGAAATATATATAAGATTTAAGAATTAACACCTTTTATCTTATATGATACTCTATGTAACTCACTAAAGCCATGTATCTTTATAGCTTCAATATGTGCTTTAGTCCCATAACCTTTATGTTTTTCAAAACTATATAAAGGATACTCTTTAGCTATATCTTTCATATATCTATCTCTAGTGACTTTCGCTAGTATTGAAGCTGCACTTACTTCCTGTACACTTTGATCTGCTTTTATCAAGCAATCTAAACCTTCAATACCAAATGTAGTATTTCCATCCATTAAATAACTAGTAGCCTTTATATTAGACATAATATTTTTAATACTATTTGAAATACATAAAGATAAACCAAGTTCATCAATTTGCTTATTTGTTGTTGTAACTATATGATATGAGCAATTTTCTTTAATGATATCAAATAAAGATTCTCTTTTTTTCTCACTTAATTTTTTACTATCGTTTAAACCATCTATTGGTTTTTTTATCACAACTCCAGCAACTGTCATAGGACCAGCAAGTGGTCCTCTTCCAGCTTCATCTATTCCACATAGTATATTCATCTATTCTTTTCCTTTAGTTTGTAAATGCCCACTCATAAAATGGAATGATATCACAAGCTATTTCATTTAGGTGCATTGTATCATAATTGCTAATTGTAACTATGGTGATATTTTCTATATACAATCCATCAATAGATTTTAAAATCTTATTTGAAATATTAGAAAATAACATTTTATTAAAAAATGGCATTGATATAACAATAGTATTTTCATTTGGCAAATAAAAATCAACACCATCCATATAATAGATATTATTAAACTTTGAGTACAGTTCTAAGAAAACCATATTTGTAAATATATTAGCAAATTTCTTTTCATATAAAACAACATCAATCAAAGCATGATTAAAACAAAATATTTTTTTAACAGCTTTTGGCTGATTATATTTTTGACATAAAAAAATAATAGAATTTTGTTCATACTCTTTTATCTTATTATAAAAAAAATCTTTTGATATTTTAATATCTTTTTTTAATATACCATACAACCAATAAGGGGATTTTATTTCAGCTGATGATTTTATAAGTAGTTTTAGTATTTCAAGAGAAGTGGCATTGTTTTCATATAGTTCTAAAAGTTCTTGATTTCTATGTTGTTTTTTAAATTCTTTATATTCTATAATTTCCGCAATATTACCATACTTTAAAAAACTATTAAAACTATTAGTTGTATTTTGATGTTTTGTATCAAATAATATATATTCTTCAAAATCTAAAGGTAATACTTCAAGTAGTTCAAAATTTTCTAGTTCAAAATTATTTTTTGTACTCAATATTATAGAATCAACTTTTGGTAAAATAATATGGTTGCTATAGTTTTCAATAACTAATATCTTAATATCATTAGTATTTATAAATTCTTGAAGGTCTTCTTTTGAAAAATCTAAATATCTAAAATCATTCTCATCTATATATAGATAATTTTTATCTTCATTTAATGATAAGTAATCATAAATCAAAAAAGTTTTGCCAGATGATTTAGCACCATATAAAAGTGTATTGTAGTTATTTATTTTAATCTTTCTTTCAAAAAAAGTAGGAAAATTTATTTTATTGTCATATATATTTTGTAATGTTTTCATAAACAATTATATAGTATTCCTTTTTAAAAGGAAATAAAATAGCTAATTTACCTAGAAATGAACCTATTTCATTGACATCTTAGTATAAATTAGTTATAATCCGCGTTCATACATATCTGTTAGGGTGTAATAAAACAAAACCTGACGAGTTCTTTAAAGGAAAAAAATGGAAAAAATTAGATTAAAGCTTAAAGCTTACGATCATAGAGTTTTAGATAGATCAGTTGCTTCAATTATTGAAGCTATTAAGAGAACAGGAGCTGAATTAATTGGGCCAATACCAATGCCAACTAAATTCAGAAGATACACTGTTATCAAATCACCACACGTTAATAAATCGTCAAGAGAGCAATTCGAGATTAGAATTCACTCAAGAGTTATTGACATTATGTCTGCTACGCCAGATACAATTGATTCATTGATGAAACTTGACTTAGCACCAGAAGTGGATGTTGAAGTTAGATCAATGGGAAAAGAATAGGAGGTAAGAAATGGAATTTATTGTTGAAAAAATCGGAATGAGTAGAACTATTACTGTACCTGCTATTGCTGTAACACTTGTAAAAGTAGTAGAAACTAAAGTATGTGAAGTTACAGACGGAACAGCTATAGTGTCATATGCTAGTGGTAAAAAACTTAATAAGACTATCGAAGGTCAGCAAAAGAAATATAACTTAAGCAAAGAATTTAATAGATTTGCTACAGTTCAATCTTCTAACACTGAAGCAGGGGACTTAGATACATCGGCACTTATTGAAGGTGTTGTTGTTAAATCTACGTTCTCTTCTAAAGGTAGAGGTTTTGCTGGAGCTGTAAAAAGATGGAACTTTGCAGGTGGTAGAGCATCTCACGGACATAGAATGGGTAAAAGAACTGGTTCTATTGGTAACGCAGAGTGGCCAGGTAGAGTTCAACCAGGTAAGAAAATGCCAGGTCATTATGGTTGTGCAACTACAACACATAAGAATGATATCGTTTCTTTTGATGCAGAAACTGGAATTTTAGTACTTAAGGGTTCTGTTGCTGGTTCAAACGGATCTTTCGGAAGAGTAAGGATAGCATAATGAGTAAATTAATCGTTTTAAATGATAAATTTGAAGCTAATGGAGAATTAGTTTTAGGTGAAAAATTTGAAGGTATAAACGCGCATAACTTACATTTATATGTAAAATCGTACTTATCTTCTTTAAGAGCTAATACAGCTAGAGTTAAAAATAGATCACAAGTTAGAGGTGGTGGTAAGAAACCTAAGGCTCAAAAAGGATCTGGTGGGGCTAGATATGGATCAAAGAGATCTCCATTATTTGTTGGAGGGGGTCAAGTATTTGGACCAACTGACAGAAACTACAACCAAAAAATTAACAAAAAGCAAAAAGTTCTTGCTCTTAACTTTGCAATAAATGCACAAGCTGAGAGAGGAGCTATATCTATAGTTGATTCTGTAAAAGTAGAATCTGGTAAAACTAAAGATGCAGCTGCAATCGTTAATACAATGAACAAAAGAGATTTACTAATTGTAGTAGAAAACTTTGATGAGCAAACATACTTAGCGTTCAGAAATATTAAAAACTGTTATGTGATCGAAAAATCAGAATTAAATGCATATTTAGTTGCAGCTTACCATTCAATTTTAATTGAAAAAGCTGTAATAGATAGCTTAATATAAGTAAGGGTATAAAAATGGCAGATATTACTGATATCAAATCAATAATTTATACAGAAAAAACAATTGAACTTCAAGAACATGGAGTAATCGTAGTACAAACAAGTCCAAGAATGACTAAAAATGGACTTAAAGAGGTTTTTAAAGAATACTTTGGTGTTACACCTAAAAAAGTAAATTCTTTAAGACAAAATGGTAAAGTTAAAAGATTTAGAGGAAAGCTTGGTTCAAGACCAGATTTCAAAAAATTCTATGTTACATTACCTGAGGGCGCTGTAATAGCGAACCTTTCAGCATAAGGAAGTAAGAATGGCAATTAAAAAATTTAGACCAATTACACCTGCTAGAAGATTTATGGCAGTTATGGATTCAGTAGATATTACTTCTAAAGCAACAGTTAGATCATTACTTGTAAAAGTAAAGGCTCATGCTGGTAGAAATAATAACGGTAGAATCACATCTAGACATAGACAAGCTGGTGCTCCAAAGCAATATAGAATTATTGACTTTAAAAGAAATAAATTAGACATTCCTGGAACAGTTAGTACAATTGAGTACGATCCTTACAGAAACTGTAGAATTTGTTTAATTACATATGCAGATGGTGAAAAAAGATATATCTTACAACCAAGTGGTTTAACTGTTGGTACAGTTGTAACTTCTTCAGTTGAAGGTCTTGACATCAAATCTGGTAACGCAATGCACCTTATCAATATTCCTGTTGGAACAATGGTACATAATATTGAGATGCAACCAGGTCACGGTGGACAAATCGCAAGATCAGCTGGTGGATATGCTCAAGTTATGGGTAGAGAAGCTAAGTATGTTATCTTAAGATTACCAAGTGGTGAAATGAGAAAAATTCTTGGTGTTTGTATGGCAACTATTGGTATTGTTGGAAATGAAGATTTCTCTAATACTGTAATTGGTAAAGCTGGTAGACAAAGACATATGGGTAAAAGACCTCAAACAAGAGGATCTGCAATGAACCCTATTGATCACCCGCATGGTGGTGGTGAAGGTAAGACTAACTCAGGAAGACATCCAGTTACTCCTTGGGGAATGCCAACTAAAGGTTACAAAACTAGAAAGAAAAAAGCTAGTGATAAATTAATCATTTCAAGAAAAAAGAAGTAAGGGTATAACATGGCAAGAAGTATAAAAAAAGGTCCATTTATTGATTCTCACTTAGCTAAAAAAGTAGCTAAAGCAGTTGAGACTGGTGATAAGAAGCCAATCAAAACTTGGTCAAGAAGAAGTATGATTTTACCAGATATGATCGGTTTAACATTTACAGTACATAATGGAAGAAATTTCATTCCTGTAAATATAACTGAAAATCATGTTGGTTATAAATTAGGTGAATTTGCACCAACTAGAACATTTAGGGGCCATAAAGGTTCTGTTCAAAGAAAGGTAGGTTAATCTATATGAGTAAAGCTACATTAAAATTCGTAAGACTTTCTCCGATTAAAGCTAGACTTATAGCTAGAGAAGTTCAAGGTATGAATGCTGAAGTTGCAATTGCATCTTTAGAGTTTACACCAAACAAAGCAGCTGGAATTATTTCTAAAGTTGTTGCTTCTGCTGTTGCTAATGCAGGTTTAGAACCTGAAGAAGCAATTGTAACTAGTTGTAGAGTAGATAGAGGACCAGTTCTTAAGAGATTTACTCCAAGAGCTAGAGGAAGTGCATCACCTAAACATAAGCCTATGGCACACATTTATGTTGAAGTTGCAGCAATAGAAGGAGACAAGTAATGGGTCAAAAAGTAAATCCAATTGGACTAAGACTTGGTATTAACAGAAACTGGGAATCTAGATGGTTTCCAAGTTTTTCAAAAATGCCAGCAAATATCGCTGAAGACGACAAAATAAGAAAATTTGTTAAAAAAGAACTTTACTATGCTGGAATCGCTCAAACATTAATTGAGAGAACGGCTAAGAAAGCTAGAGTTACTATCGTTGCTGCTAGACCTGGTATTATTATCGGGAAAAAAGGTGCTGATGTTGAGAAACTTAAAAACAATCTTACTAAACTTGTTGGAAAAGAAATCGCTGTTAATATTAAAGAAGAAAGAAAACCTTTCCTTTCTGCTCAATTAGCTGCTGAAAATGTTGGACAACAATTAGAAAGAAGAGTTGCATTTAGAAGAGCTATGAAAAGAGTTATGCAAAATGCAATCAAAGCTGGAGCTAAAGGAATTAAAGTTTCTGTTTCTGGTAGACTTGGTGGAGCTGAAATGGCTAGAACTGAGTGGTACTTAGAAGGTAGAGTTCCTTTACATACTTTAAGAGCTAGAATCGATTACGGTTTTGCTGAAGGTCATACAACTTATGGTTGTATTGGTATTAAAGTTTGGAT
>DQSS01000177.1 GCA_015663165.1 Arcobacter sp.
CCCTATCACATTGAACACAAAAATTTCTGTCATCATCTAAACTATTTCCACATTTGCATTTCCAATTAAGTTCAAAGAACTTCATCTTCATAACATTAAACATATCTTTCCTTTCTTTAAATAATTTGGACTAAGCTATATAGTCACATCAAAATATACTTCATAAAAAGTATACTTCAATCTAACCATCATTTTTTAAAATGAATATTGTAATGAGAGCATTAATTTATGCGTTATATCTTGATTTATATCAGTATCTTCAGAATTACTATCAGATTCAGAAAATTCTCGAACTTCTCCTTGATACATTAAGTGATAATTTAAACTATCAGTAAGTTCTCCAACATAACCTATTTTTACCTTTAATCCTATATACGTTACATCATCAATACCAACAAAATCTTTATACACAATGTCATCTGTTAATTCTAGTTTTCCTTTACCTATTTTTAGTTCAGGAAGCATATATAAATCATCTGTTCCCCAATAAGCTTTAAATCCAATTCCATAGGAAGTAAGCTGTGGATATAACAATAAATTAGCTAATTGGTCAACTTCTTGACTATGTCGATTAATAGTATATGGTTTTTGGTAATCTGAATAAAAAGCATAAATATCAATACCTTCATATTTATATCCTATATTATAATCTCTAAAAATTGTTTCACTAATTAACTTACTTTGTAAGGGAAAATGATTTAAAAGTCCTGTCTCATCAATAAAATAGTTATCATGATAAAGTGATTCTACAACTGAACTAAATTTCTCATATTCATAATTAAGAAAGATACCATTATCAAATCTTAATGTACCTAAAACTTTTAAATAAGAATCATCTAAATCAACTGATTTTTTTGTTTCAAAAACTTCATTTGGTTTTTCTGATTTATTAAAAGAGTGTTCAACATGTAATAAAAATTTTGGATAAAAAATAGGAGTATAATAGTCCTTATAAATAAATTCAGCCCATGCTACATTTAAACCTTTATTCTCCATTTTAAAGTTTCTCATTTCTTCTGTTTTCCAACTAGAATAAGCATATCCTGCACGAATATGAAAATCTTTTGTATCACTTCTTCTTTCTCTATCATTTGTATTGAAATCTATATCACTTGTTCCAAATATAAAATTTGTCAATAACCCTAAAGTCAGAATTTGTTTCATCATCTTATTATCTCCTTTTATTAACTAAGCCAACCCCAAAGAGTGCTAATAGCATCAATAGCTCTCCCTATAGGCGTTAATTTTTTAAATACATTCCATACACCTTTCCCAATCCCTTTACCTATTATGTTAAGTGTACGATTAGGGTTATTACGAGCATATCGTGTTCTTTTCTTTGCTTCTTTAAGGTCTCTGTCTATTCGTTGTTTTGTTTTCACTACTTCATTCACAATATCCAAATAGTCAGACCAAGTTAAATCAGAAAAATAACCTTTCTTTTTTAAATTTAGAAATTCAGAATGTGAAATTTTTTCTAATCCCCTTGATATACTTTTAACCCTATCAAACTCATTTTCAATACTTTGAATTCTTCTATCTAACTGATTTAAAAAAGTATTTAACTGATTTATATTATGAATTTTATTTGAGGCACTTTCAATTAAAGAATCATAAGCATAAACTTCAATCTTTACATTATTGATAGCTTGTTTTGTCGCTCTAATTTTGTTTCTATAAAAACCTATACTTCTATTTGTATTACTTATTTGATTGTTTAAAGTACTTACTCTACTAGCATGAATAGAATCTTCCTTATTTGAAACTAAATCAAAAATATCTAATTGACTATATTTAGTAGGTTGCCTAGATGAACAACTAGTAAGAAATATCAATAAGAATAAAGATAAAAAAATATTTAAGAAAAGTTGTTTATTCCTATAGATTATCCAGTTCATTTTTATACTCCTCTATTTTATTTAAGAGAGCTTGTTTCTTAATAATTTTATTAGAATTTTGAATATATTTTTCCAACTCTACTAACTTGTCTTGATAATTTCTTACACTATTTCCATATTTATTATTTAAACTTTTAAGTTCTCTTCTTTTCGATTCTTTTAAATTTCTTAAGTTACTTAAAGCTTTTTGTAAAACTTGATATTCAACTTTTAACTTATCTAATTCTTTTCCAAGACTTAATAATTCTTGATTTAATCGATACTCTTCATCTTTATATCTTTCGATTTTATCAAATTTATTGTCTACAAAATAAATTGTTGAACCGTTTGTTATACTAAGTATAAGTGAGGAACTTAAACCTGTTTGTTGTTCAATAAAAACACCTAAAATATCCATTAAAGCTTGACCTTGATAAGTAACTCTTTGCTCTTGTTTTGGTTCTAAACCTGCAATTCTGTACCTATCACTAGTTTTTGTACTAATACAAGCATTAAAAATACAGCATGTAGTTAATACTATTAAGTTATTTAATTTAATATATAACATAAAATAACTCCTTTTTAAATCTAAAAAATTAATTTTCATACAACAAGTATAAACTAAAAAACATAAATAAATTAGAAATAATAACTGTA
>DQSS01000048.1 GCA_015663165.1 Arcobacter sp.
CATTTGGATGTAGTTTAACTATCTCTTCTATACTTGGAGTAGCCATGACACTGTCTCCAAGCCATGTTGGGAGTTCAATTAAGATATTCATTTATGATATCCATTGTCTCTTTTGCATTTTTTTCTATTGTAAAGTTCTGTACTATTTTGTAGTTTTCATCTTTTATAGCTTTTAGTTTATCAGGGTTTTCTAGTAGTTCATTGATTTTAGTTACTATTGAGGAGTCTTGAGGGGTTTCTAAAGTATATTCATCATCAAGAATCTCATGAGCACCATTTTGTTTTGTCGTAAAGATAGCATTTTGGAAACTCATAGCTTCTAATACTACATTTGAAAAAGGTTCATAACCCGTTGGGAATAAAAAAATATCGCTTATTGTGTAAAAATCATCTACATCACTTCTTGCTCCTGTAAAAGTTACATAATCATCTACATGTAAAGAAGTAGAGAGTTGTTTGTATATGTTTAGTTTTTTTTCTTTTCCGATTATAAATGCGTGATAGTTTTTTGATTTTAGTTTTGAAAGTATTTGCAAAAACTCTTTTACCCCTTTTCTCTCAAAGCCGCTTCCTACAAAAAGAATTATTTTTTTATCTCTATCCATTTTAAATTGACTCGCTAACTTTGTAAATGATTTTTCATAATTGCTTTTTTTTATAGTTACCCCATTATAAATTACTGAGATTTTTGAAGGTTCAATATTGTAAGTTTTTATGATTTGGTTTTTTATCATATTGGAGTTAGCAATAATTTTTTTTGAATTGTGGAAACATTTTTTTTCAAGATAAAGATAGACTATATTCAAAGGATTAAATTTTCTTTTTTTAGTTTTTAAAAACTCTTTATGTACCCCATCTCCAGCACGGTATATATCTGCACAAACAATTCTCTCTAAAGAAAAGTAAAAGCTATCTTGTTTGTTTTTACAAATAGAGAAGTTAAATAGAAGTGCTTTGATCCACGAAGATAAAAACTTTGGTAGATTTGAATTGACTACATTATGAGGTATATATTGTTTACCTAACTCGATAGAGAGCCTTGAGAGGTAGTTCTCTGCCCCCCCCAAGTTGGTTTTATTGGCTCTTATTAGTTTTAGTTTTTTCATTATCTTCTAGTAAAAGTCCCGTAAGCATTATCCCAACTATCAACATAAATGTTGCAAACATATGGTCTCTTAAAATAGGGTCAACCATAAATCTACTCATATTTCCAGTAACTACAAAAAATAGACCAACAGAGAAATAGCTAAAGTTCTTTCTATAGGAGTGAATAGCCAATCTAAACAAAAGTCCAATAATAATAAACCATAATATTATGCCTATATATCCTATACCTAATAACCAGTCTATAAAACCGCTATGAGATGTGCTTCTTGCATGGTAATTATATTTATTAGTCATTGCTTCACCAAAACTATTTCTTTGGTACCCTATGCCAAATGGTTTTTCTATAGAGTATTCTATCCCAACTTTAAACCAAGCTATTCTGAGATAATTTGAACCATTAACATTTTGTCCATTATCTAATTTTGGACTAGGATATTTGCTTGAGTTTAGCCAAAATTTGTTATTTTGCGTATCTAAAGCAATAGGAATACTCTCTATTAAGGTTTGCCATCTTGCATCGGTTTTGACGTTATACATAAATGGTAATGCTAGCACAGCTATAAAGATAGAAGATAAAATATATTTATATACCTGTTTAATCTGTTGATTTTTATAGAGTATAAAAACTAGACTTGAAGTAGCTAGAAACAGAACGGCAACGCTTCCATTTCTCATAGCTTCAATTAGCGAACTTATTATAGTAAGAACGAATGAAATAAATAATACAAAATTATTTAATGGAAGAAGCTGTTTTTTATTTCTTATTCTATAGACTATTTCTGTCATAATTAGAGCTAAAAGTAGATTTGTTAGCATATTTGCTCTATCAGGTGTTCCTTCTAGTCCACCAAATCTTTTTATTAGTTCTTTGTGCTCAGTATAATATTGAAGTGCATACAGGTCAATATAAAGAACATGTATAAAAAGAGCAAAAAATATAATAAACATGATATTTTTATGATTGAAAAGTTTTGAATTACTATTAAAACTTATAAGATAACAAAACATACCAAATAAAAAGTATAAAAAAGGAACAATCCATTGACCTTTTATCTCTTTAAGTACATATAGTTGGTTTTCAGCAAAAAATAGTAAACCAATAACAATCCAAATAGAAAGTAGAATATATGCTATTGCTATCTTTTTTAATTCTTTTGATTTAAATATAGAGTTATTATAATATTTACCTTGTATAAAAATATATGTTATTAGTAAAAAAGCAGAGTAAAAAGCAATATTTCTTATGCTTTGAGTATGAGGGATAGACAAGATAAACACAACTATAAATAAATTATAAAAAACAATACTCAGCGAAATACTTTTGTAATTCAAGAAAATACCTTTTAGATTTTAGTGAAATAAAGAATATACTTGATATAATAAATTATGACTTATTATCTTATATATCTATGTTTATTTCCTTTTTTGCTTTTAGCTTCTTTTTTTAGAAAAGAAAAATCAAATAAAAATCTTATAATACAGACAGCTAAAATTGGTGATTATGTAAATACTTCTGTATTATTTAACAAGCTAAAAACAACTGATATTATTATAGATAAAATTAACTATGATTTTGCTAAAAGTGATACTCATATAGATAAAATATACCTTATTCAAGACTTTAAGGTAAAAAGATATCAAAATGCAATGAAACTATTTTTCACTAACTATAACAATATCTATGTTGTTATGCCCAATAGCTATAATCTTTTTTTAGGTAAAATGTGTTTTGCAAAAGAGTGTATAACTATCAAGCATTATGCATCAAAATGGTATGAGAAGTTACTTATGAAAAAAATAAAAATAATTTATCATAGTGTTGAAGATTTAACTATTAAAACCTATTTGAATATGGTAGATGAGTATGATATGAAAAAAAATTGGAAAAGTATACCTATTAAAATTCCTGACACTAGTATGATAGAATCTAAAAAGTTCAAAGTTGGTATCAGTTTAACAGCAGGAAACAAAATAAAAACTATAGATAGAGAAACTTGGAGAAAGGTTTTTAAAATTCTAGATAAATTTGATTTAGAAATTTATATATTTGGTCTTCAGAATGAACAAAAATATTTAGAAAAAATTTTGAAATTTAATACTAGAAATAGCATTATATCTCTGTTGGGTAAAATAACTCTTGAGGAGTTGCCATTTTATATTTCTCAAATGAAGTTATATATCTCTTCTGATACTGGTAATAGTTATATAGCAGATACTGTAAAAATACCAACCATCAACTTTGCAGGTCCATGTTTTTGGCAAGAGCAGAGACCTATATACAAAACTTCAATGATAGTAAAATCCAACGTGAAGGAAACTCCTTTTTCTTCAGTTTTTAAAGCCAGCTTTGAATATAGCGGGAAGTCTTTATTTTCCGTAAATGAACTTCAAATAAAGAGTATTGAAGATTTTATAGCACAGATTTATAGAGATTTTCTATCTTAGCAGTAGTGTCCTTTATATCAAACTTTTCTATTGCTAACTGTTTTGATTTTTCTCCAAGTACATCTAAATCAGATTTTAGTACCTGAACTAACTTTCTAGATAACTCTTCTATGTTGCCTGCATCAAAAGTGTAGCCATTTATGCCCTCTAAAACTTGCTCTTTATTTCCTCCATTTGAGCTAGCAACAATTGGTTTAGAGCAAATCATTGCTTCAAGAATAACTCTTGAAAGTCCTTCCCAGTAAGCATTTAAAATAAAAATTTTTGAGATACTCATTATCTCTTTTATATTTCTACTTTCACCATATAAAATGACTCTATCTTGTAATTCATAATTATCTATTTTTGTTTTTATTTGAGAGAGATACTCTTGCTTGCTAGTCCTATCTTTCCCTACTATTAGAAGTTTTGTATTCTTATTTATTTGATTTTTTATTGAATTAAAACTTTCGATAAGTTCCAAAATCCCTTTTCTCGTTTCCAGTGATGCTATAGTTGTAAGATATGTATTGTTTGAGTCAAGGTTTAAAACTTTATAAGATTCGGTTTTATCTACTTTTTCACCAAAATCTATATTTATTCCATTATGAATAGTCATAAGTTTGTCTGCGTTGGCATAAGTCATATGTTTAGCAGTATCGTATGAGACAGTAACGATTTTATCAGAAAAGTTATTGATATAGTTTGCAAGTTTTAAACATCGTTTTTCCTCTGGATTTTCTCTTACAAACCATACTACTTTTCTAATAAGCAATCTTGATATAATTGCTGGGTATTTATAGTAAGAAGTGAGTGTATTTAGGTGTACTAAAGCGATATTTTCTTGTTTTATAATTTTGTAAAAATCAAACATCGTAGGAATAGACAATAACCCTCTTTTTTTAACAATATAAACCTTGAATCCTTCCTTTTTTACAATATCAACAACAGGACCATGTTCTCCAAATACAAAAATTGGTTTATAGTTTGATTTATCAATATATCTTCCGATATTTAGTGCCGATATTGGGCTCCCGCCTAAGGCAGCCCCATGCGATACTATAAGTATATTTTTCATATATTTTTCTCCCATATCTCTTGAACTTTATCTAGAACTAAATCAACTTTTATTTGGAGCATACACTCTGCAAATTTACAGTTTTTACCAATGCAAGGAGTACATGTTTTGTCTTTTTGGATATATAAATGTATATTTTGGTCATAACAAGCATTGCTGCCGCTATGATGAGCCACAACAAAAAAACCAATAGTAGGGGTTTTTAATGCTATAGCAATATGCAATGGACCAGTATCAGATGTTATTAATAGATTTAACCTACCTATGAGTGCAGCTGCGCTCTCAATGTTAAATCTTCCTGCTAAGTTTAAAACTCTTTTGTCATTAATACCTATTTTAACTTCTTTAGTCATTTTTATTTCATTTGGTGCACCTGTTAAGACTATATTGATATCAGGATATTTTTTTAGTAATTTTTTGCCAAGTTCTATCCAATTTTCTTTGAACCACATTCTGCTTAGCGTAGAGGCACCTATCTGAAATCCTATCAATTTTTTATTTGTATACTCCAGATATTTGTCTATTTTATCTTTAGCTTCATTCTTTAGTGGCAGATACATCTTGGGATTAGTCTCTTTTATACCTAAATACTTCAGTTGTTTGAGTCTATTAAATATTCCATGTCTCATATCGACAGGCTTAGTTGGGTTATTTGTGTGCCAATGATTGAATTTGTTAGAATAATTCGGAATTTTAATTACATATTTAGCACCACTTAAAACAGCCATTGATGTAGCTTGTGGATCATTTGAATGCAGAAGTAAAATCAATTTTGGTTTTTTTGCTTTTAGCATCTTAAGGGTTTGAAAAAAGTGTTTAGTTTTTCCACTATAAAGCAGTATTTCGTCAATATCTTTGTTATTTGAAAAAAGTGCATAATTGGTTGGATTTAAAATTGCTATTATTCTTTTGTTTGGAAAATTATCTTTTAGGCTTCTAAAGACTGGAGTATTAAATAGGGTATCTCCAATGGCTGTGTTTGAGAAGCAGTAAATTTCTTCAATTTCATGCATAGGAACCAAATCTGTTTTGATAATTTGTTCTTTTGACAAAAAGTATGGAATTATACGTTCAAATAAACTCATAAATTTTCTTTTATTTTTTGGAAGATTATATTTACATCAATATCATCAGCTTTTTTTGTATAATTTTGTATAACTAACTCTTTATATCCCCAAGGATGCCATTTTGCCATATTAGTTTTACCGCTTATTGAGATGGTTTTTGTACCAACAGCAGGTCCTAAATGCATAGCTCCTCCATCTAAAGTAATAAATATTTTGATATTTTTTATCAATCCACCTAAATCGTTCAGTGAAGAGGTATTTATAAATTTTGCTTCTGTATTTTCATCTAACCATTGTGCGCTTTCAAAATCAATAGGTTCAGCACTTATTAATATTTTGTTAGTATTTAGGTTATCTATGACTTTTTTAAAATTTTCTTTTTCATATTGGTTTTCTTTGATTCGTGAAGATATATGAAAGAGTATATAATCAGAATAATCTTTGTATTTATCTGTTAAGTTTTTATCTATATAGTAAAAAGTATTCTCATTGTTATATTTAACTCCAAACTCTTTTAAACAGTTTAAGCAAAATTCTACTTCATGCTCGTTATTTTTGACTTCTACATGTAGATTAAAATTATCTCTGCCTTTTGGATTTTTAACACCCACTTTGTATTGTGCTTTTGTGATGTTTGAAAACAGTTCAGCTGATTTTGAGTAACCACTTCTAAATATGACAACTACATAATAATTTTCTTTTTTTATTTGCCAAAGTATTTGTAGTTTTCCAAGCCCTGCTTTGATTTTGTCTAGTAGTCCAGATTTGTGTTTAGGTTTTGTATAACAATAGATTTTATTTACAAATGGATTTTTATTTATAGCATCATAGTTATAACTATTGACGACTATATCAATTTGGTTATTTGGATAAGCTCTTCTTAGTGCTTCAATAGCTGGAGTCGTACAGATTAAATCGCCTACATTATCATTACGAACTAAAAGAATTTTTTTATTTGTCAAATCAACCATTCATTTGCCTTATTTGGTTTTTGATTATATCCATATTTAAATTCATCAAACAATCACTAATTTTAGAGCCATTGCATCCATCTTGTCCACAAGGAACGCAGTCCCAGTTTTCTTGTATGACTCTGTGTTTTCCCATGCTTCTGTTACCTCTTCTTGTTCTATATCCTGATTTCATCAGTTCATTGTCCCAAGGTCCCCAGTGATCTGCTCCACTTGGTCCAAAGAAAGCCAATGCAGGAGTGTTGTTAGCAGCACTTATATGCATGATAGCTGTATCAACGCCTATGAAGAAGTTTGCTTTTTTATTTAGTATTGCAGTCTGTTTTAGAGTTAACTTTCCACTTAGATTTAAAGGATTTGATTTACATAGTTTCAAGATAGAATCTATTTTGTCTAGTTCTTCTTTTATTGGGGCAGCACTTAAAACTACTTCTTTATTTAATTCTATTTTACAAAAGTCTATTATGTTTGCCATCGTCTGGTCATTTATGCATTTAAAAAGCCATCTTGACACAGGATGTATATGTATAAACTCTTTACATGTAAGCATGTTATGAACCTTTTTTTCATCTTCTTCACTCCAAAATATCTCTACTTTTTTTGTCTGAATAGAAAGGTTTAATACTCTTAGTGCATCTAAGTTTGTTTCCAAAGTATGCCTCAATTCTTGATTTGGAAGGTTGTAAGTAAATACATTTTTTAAAAGTCTATTTTTTAGGTTTTTATATCCTATTTTTATATTTGCATTACTTAGCAGTGAAAGTTGTGTTCCTCTGTCACCTTTAGTTGTATTTATAACAATATCATATTTTTTAGCTCTTACATTTAGTCCAAATTTTATTTCTTCTAAAATTCTTTTTAAGATACTCATAGATTTTATTTTTGCTCTATCATATATGATGATATCATTTATATGAGGATTTAGAGTCACCATCTCTTCTGTACCTTTGTTTACAGCTATATCTATCAAGGCATTTGGAAAATGATGTTTTAGATTTGATATAAGAGGAGTTATAAGTAGTACATCTCCTATATTTCTAAATTTCATTATTAGTATTCTATTGGGGTTTAATTTTTGCATATAGACTCCCCATAATATTGTTTGAAAAAAGGAACATATTTTTTTTGAGCCATTTTTCATCTTTTTTTACTGCTATTCTTTTTATATATAGAGAGTTATTGTCGGCTAGGTTGACGCCTCTTTGTGTGGTATAAAATACCTCATAACCAACTTCTTTTGCTTGTTTTATCAAGCTCTCATTAAAAGTTCCTCTAGGCCAACATAAGTGTTTATCTTCAAATCCCAATTGTTGTTTTATAGTGTCCCTTGAGATAGCCAAATCTTCTTGCCAAGATAGCTTTCCATAGTACTCATCTCTGTGTGTTGCTGTATGTGAATGAAAATCAAAAACATCGTTACAGCTTTCAATATCATCCCAAGACATGATGACTTTGTGCGGATTTATAGGAGCTATTTTTTTGCATTCTCTATGCTCCAATGCTTCAAATTCTTCCTTTTTTTCACTTGCTTTGTTTATCCATCCTGTCACTAAAAATATAGTAGCTTTAAGCTCAAGCTTTTTTAAGATAGGGTAAGCATAAACAGCATTGTTTCTCCACCCATCATCAAATGTGATAAAAACTGATTTTTTAGGAGCTTTGAATTTTCCCTTTTTATACATATAAAACTCTTTACTACTAAGAGTGTAGTATCCGTTTTGTTTTAAAAAGTTCATCTGTTTTGTAAAGTTTTCTATACTAGAGCATATAAAACCATCTTTTGGCAAGACATGATGGTACATTAGTACAGGTATACTCACCGAACAAGACTTTCATATAAATCTTCAGTTTGTTTTACCATTGAGTTTACTGAAAAATTATTTACTATAAGCTCTCTTGCATTTTTACCAAACTGAATTCTAAGTTGTTTATTTGATATTAGCAGTTCTAGTTTTTCTTTTAATTCTTCAACATTTTGATTTTCAAATAAAAAACCTGTTTTTTTATCTATAATACACTCTGGGATGCCTCCAACATTGCTTCCTATGCAAGGAATACCACAACTTGATGCTTCAAGCAAAGAAGTTCCTAGAGCTTCCATATTTGAGGGTAGCACAAAGATATCAAAATTTGGAAGTAAATCATGTATGTCTTCTCTATGACCTAACATTATGACTCTGTCATTTAGATTTTTAGCATTAATAATTTTTCTAATATTTTCTTCTTGAGGTCCACTTCCGACAATAACAAGTTTTACATTTTCATCTATTTGTGAGATTGCTTCTATCAAATCTTTATGTCTTTTGGCCCCTCTTAAAACAGCAACTATGCCTATCAATATGGTATTTTCGTCTAAATTTAACTCTTTTCTTAAAAGTGTTTCTTCTTTTGGACTAAACTTGTCAGTATCAACACCTGTGTAGATAGTTTGTAATTTTTCTTTTTTAACACCTCTTTCTAGAAGGTACTTTTGGACTTGCCTGCTAACTGTAACTACTTTTGTACTAAGATTATAAGAAGCAGTACTATTTATGGGAGTTTGGAGATGCCTTACTCTTACCACTTTTGTGTTAGTTAATTTTCCTACAATAGAGCCAAGCCAAGCGTCTTTCCCTGAATGAGTAGATATGATATCTATATGGTGTTTTTTTACAATTTTACAAAGCTTATAGATAGCTTTTATATCATAACTTTGTCTCATTTGTAGCGGTATGACTATAGCTTGTATATCTTTTTTATTTTTGACTATATTGCTATCTGGTTGAGCTGCGTAGTATATATTAAATCTATTTTTATCTAAATTATTTATAAGACGAAC
>DQSS01000202.1 GCA_015663165.1 Arcobacter sp.
ATAATGAATCACTAGTTAAGCAAATAAGAAATATTAAGACTGCTGTTTCAACTTGATCTGATTATGATTTAAATAATATGGAAGATGTTGTTAAAGATTTTATAACTTATATTGAAAATAGTTATAGTTCTGAGATGGAAAAGGTAAAAGCAGAATATCAAAAATCTAAAAAATCATCTATTAATTTAACTACTAAATCTTTAGCTGTTGTTAAAAATGATATTGAAACTAGTAATAACAGACAAACATTTGAAAATATTATTTCTTATTTAGCACCAAAACAATGAGAAGATTATGATTTAAAAGATTTTTATAATCAATCTATTTTAACAGAAGAACAATGGAATATTGAATGAGATCCTGAAGAGTATTATAGTCCAAATACTGTATATAGTGTTGAATATAAGCAAGTATTGTGAACTTATAATGATGTTATAAGAGAGTTGAGATTAAATTGAGATATAAAAACTTTAAGGGAAAAATTGCTTTCTATTTGAGTTTTAAATAATGCTAATGAAAAAATTATTTGAAATGAAGAAGTTCAAAAAAGATTATTTGAATATTCAAAAAAATTATCTGAGTGAGTAGGTTCTTTAAAATTTTTATGAGGTTCAGTTGAACAATCAACAGATGCCCAACTACAAAATATAGAAACAAAATTTCAAATTGAAAAAAATATAAAAAAAGCTACTGATGAAAGAGTTAAGGCTTTAATAAAACAAGGTACATTAGAGAGAAGATGAAGTACTAATTTTATTGTTTTCACTACCTGAGATTGAAAAAATACTTTTTGAATTCCAGAAGAGTGAATATCAGGTTTTGTTGAAGAGAAATCTAGAAATGAAATTTTAGAATATAAATGAAACTTATCAGTTTCTGCTGATTTTGGTTCTAGAAACAATGAGTGAACTCATACAAGAAAAACAGCCTCTATTTCAACAAGTCAAATGATATATTGAATGTCTTGAGATGATTGGGCATTAGCTTTATTGGCAAATGAATGAGTATCTGAAAATGGAATATTTTGAGGGCTAACTGTTTGATGAGAATATGAAATTATAAAAAAGTGAAATAATAGTCTTTTTGTATATATTGGCTGATGAGTTATTGATGCTAAATGAATAGATGATTTCTTTAATTATGAAGCAGGTACATGATTAAGATTAGAAACTTTTGACTCTCATACTGTTGATTTAAAAGTATGAATTACTAAAAGTTGACCTACTGTTTCTATTTGAGATAATCCACATTTTAAAGAAGAATTTAACAGAGTGTATACAGAAATTGAAAAAATGTTTGTGTCAAAATCTTTCAGAAAATGAATATTAAATTGAACATTAGATAAAAACTCTATAATGGATAATTTAAGAACTAATTTTTCTGAAAGTGATAATTTAGATAAAATTGCAGACAAAATTATTGATCCATTATTATCTTATGCAAAAACTGTTAAAAATGTTCAAACTCCAGAAAAGGCAAAAAAATTAATTAATGACATACTTGATAGTATTTCTTGAGAAATTGTTGTAGCTATGCATGAGTGATTTAATTATTCTTGAGTAGAATTAAAATTAACAAAAGCTGACCTTGTTGTATTTGCAGCTTGAACACCAGCAGCATATGCAATCAAAACAATTTTTACAATAATTTGATGATTTACTCATATTTGAACAGAATTACTTGAATGAGAAACTATTAAGACAACTATTTCTCAAAGACCTTGAGAAAGTAATAAAGACTTCTTATATAGAAATAGTATTAATCTAGATTCTTCTTGAAATATATCATTAATGGATGAATATAGTGGTTATAGATTAAATACTACTTGAACTTATTGATTATTAGAGGAATGAACTACTATATTTATTGATAGTAATCCAGATACTAAAATTGTTACAGTAAGAATGGAACAATGACATACTCCACAAAATATAACAAAAAGAGTTTTAGTTACTCCTGAAAGTATAAAGGTAAAAGAAAAAGAAATAATAGAAATGACAGATCAAGAAGCTATATATTTTGAAAATCAAATTAAAAATAGTAGTGCTATGATTTTTGTAGATAAAGATTGAAATGAGATAGATAATAATTGAATGAAATGAAATGATGTTGATTGAGAATATATACCCAGAGATGAATATATTTATTGATTAAAAGAAGTAGAGTATGTAAAAGAAGAAGTAATTGTTCCTGCTGTTTATGAAAATATTATAAAATGAGAAACTAAACTATGAATTGCTACTCATTGAGATAGAAATATTTATTCTATGAACACAGAATTTCAGCTTACTTGATCAGCTACTATTAGAGAATTAGAAAATAGGGGAGTTGAAGTAGAACCACCAGTAGAACCACCAGTAGAACCACCAGTAGAACCACCAGAAGAACCACCAGTAGAACCACCAGAAGAACCACCAGTAGAACCACCAGAAGAACCACCAGAAGAACCACCAGTAGAACCACCAGTAGAGCCACCAGTAGAACCACCAGTAGTACCACCAGTAGTACCACCATCAACTATACCATATCAATATATATGAGGTAAT
>DQSS01000115.1 GCA_015663165.1 Arcobacter sp.
AACAAATCAACTAAATAAGCTATAATCAGAAAAGAGTAATTACAAGGTAAAAATATGGAAGCTTTAAAAAAATATGACTATACACCAAATTACAATTATGAAGACTATAAACACTGGGAAGGTGACTGGGAACTTATAGGGGGTCTCGCCTACGCTATGGCTCCTGCCCCGATGAAAAGACATCAAATGCTTGTTGGGTATATATTTTCTGAAATCATTTCAAAAATTGGTGACTGCCCTGATTGTGAAGTATTAATTGACTCTGATTGGAAACTAAACTCAAACAACATCCTAAAACCTGATGTATCGGTAGTATGTAACGACAAAAATGAGAAGTACATCTCAAAAACACCTGAAGTTATCTTTGAAGTCATAAGCCCATCTACTGCTAGAAAAGACGAAGGTTTAAAATACAGTATCTACGCCCAAGAAGGTGTCAAATACTACATCTTAGTCTACCCAAATGACTTGGTAGCCAAAGTCTACAAAAACCATGACTTCAACTTCAAAAAAGTTGGTGACTTTGACGCTGAAACAGTAGAGTTCAACGACATAAAGTGCGAATTTTCTTTTGATTTTTCTGCTATTTTTGAGAGGTTTAGAGGGTAAGGGTTAAAATAAACTTACCCAAACAATCCACCAAAAACCTTCCGAACCCCAGAAAGTTCTTCTCTTTTCATAGATATTTTACACTTAGGACAAATTTGCACCATATCCATAGGATTTAGTACATCACTTTTAGGATGATGATATTTTATATAGTTGCATTTTGGACATCTGAATTGAAAGGGGTTTGGTCTTATCATACTCATATACCTCCTTTATAATCTATTCAAAATACTTCGTAAACTTTCTTTAGTACCCAACAAAGAACTATTATCACCACTTAACTTCTTTGACTCTTCTTTAAATCCTAAAATTAGCTCATTAAAAATTTTATCAATAGTTTCATTTATACTACCAGAAAGACTAGATTTAATCTCACTTGCTACTTTTTCTGCACTATTCTTTGCCCCTAAAGTACGGTCTCGTTCTGCTTGTATCATTTTTTGATGTTCTTGTTGAGAACTAATAATATTATATGCTTCGACTACTACACTAATACCAATAGCAACTTTTCCTGACATTTTTCCTATCCAAGCTGGTCCTTTACCAAACATCACATCTTTAGGTAACAATTTTTTAGCATTTGTCAATAACTGCTTTGTAGCTTCTTTTGTTACCTTAGAATCAGTTATTGTCTCTTTAAACTTATTTTTAATATCATCAGATATAAAGGAATCATCTACATTATTATTTTTTGAAGTATGAACATCAGAATATTCTGCATTTACATCTTTAAACTCTTTAGAGAAGTCATCTATTTTAGTTTTTAAGTTACTATCAATTTGTTGATATATATTTGTTATCTCTTCAACTATTTCACCAACTGTCTCATCACAATAACTAGTTAACATCTTATCAGTAGTATCTCCATTTAGAAGCATAGAAATAACCATATCTATAAATATTGGCATTTTCTTATGAACAACATTTTCTAGTTTAGTTGCAGAACCTTGTTTATACTTTTCAAGATAAGTTACAAGCTCTTCGATTTTTCTAACTTCAACATTATCTATTTTATTATCAATTTTTTCAATAACACTATCAACAAACTTTTGAATATATAGATTTAAAGCATTAATAACCTCTAAACTACCTGCTTCACTTAAAAGCTTCTCTATCATCTTTTCAAGCTCTAAAATATTACTCTTTTTAAGAATAAGTTTTTTATTTTCAAGCTTTCCTTTAAGTGCAGTTTTTGCATTGACCATACATATACTAACTTTACTCTCTATTTTTTCTATACCATGTCTATCACCAATTTTTCGTAAGTTCTCACCTACCTTATTGATTAGTTCTATAGTCTCTACAGAGTTAGGGTCAATTCCACTTTTATTATTTAAAACAATAATTATCGGCTTCTTAGCCCTAACTACTTCACTTATCTTGTCATAAACATACTCTTCTTCCAGTGAACCATTGTTACTAAGCACAAAAAGAATTACTTCACTTTTATCTAAATGCTCTTTGGTAACTATATCATCATCACTTCTAGCATTTAGCCCTGGAGTATCAAATATGGTATATCCATTATATTTATACTCATGCACCTCTTTTGTCTCTGGTGCATCACCAGTTTTTGCTAATTCATCTTGTCCATACAGAGCATTTAAAAGGGTACTTTTACCTGCATTGTATGTTCCATATATCATAAGTGTGGGCTTAAAGTCTAAAAGCTTAGTTTCAATATGTTTATTGAAACTATCTATCTCTTCCTTACTTACCAAGCTGTTTGAGTACGCTTCTATTTTTTTTTGAATATCTAAATAATCATTTTTATCTATTACCATCATCTCTCCCTAAAGTATATTTTTAATTTTTTCTTCAAATCTATTTAAATCAGAAGTAATATCTAGTGATGTATTTTGAAGTGGTGTAAAAAATGTATTTTGCATTTGACTATACATATTTTTAGCAAAAGACTCATAGTTTTCTAATCTACTAGCTTTAAACTGTTGAATAATTTCTTCTTTATTGTCTCCAACTTTTATTTTCTCTGTATGCCCTGTACCTGTTGCTCGACCAATTTTACCTCCAATATAACCACCTGCCATACCTGAAGCAGCTCCTACAGCTAGAGAAGCACCACCAGTTACAGGTGCTAATGCAAATGAAGCTAGAGTGGATATCAACCCCAATAATCCACTACCAATCTTTTCATTTCTCTCTTCTGTTGTATACTCTATAGTTTTAAATTTATCTTTTATTTCAAATTCATCAGAACCCATTGTAGTTGTCAAGCTTTTAAGTGTTGTGTCAAAGTCTGCAAATATTTCATATATATTCTTTTGAATTGCCTTTGATACTTTTTTATTTAACTCTGCATCAATTTCAGCAAAAATTTCTTTAGAATTATTCTTGTCTATTTTACATACATATTCTGCTATTGTACTTTCAACTTCACTAGAGAGGTCACTGTTTGCATTTTTTTGCAAAACTTCAAATCTTTCAATGCTCTCATTTATTTTTTCATCTAAATCAGTTAAACTTTTTTTAATACTCTTAATGGAAGTTCCATTTTCAAAACTCTCATTTCCTAAAATACTGTTATCAATAAATGATTTTAGTCCATCATAAGGAGTATCTTCTTTTAATTTTTTTGATTTTTCTTTTACTACTTCTGTAATGAGCTCATAAAATTTAGGCATATTACTATTTTCAAATAACATGGGATTATTATCTTCTATTCCTTTATTTGCTGTGTGTGTAGAGATAGAAAAAATATTTCCAAGTATTGAACTTTTGTTATCTTGTATAATATTATTTATTTCCGATTTAACATTATCTTCTTGAGCTTTTCTACCTTCTTTATCATTCTTCTTATCAAGATAAGGTTTATTTTCTATAACTTTATATGCAGGATAATATTTCCCCTCGCATTCCTCTTCAGTTATTTCTATAAGTTCTACATTATTCATATTCTTTATTTTTTTAAATTCATTAGAAATAGCTTTATTTAGTCGATACACTCTTTTGTTTTCTTCTATTGTATGGGTACTTTTCTGATACTCGTTTATGAAGTTCTCATATTTTTTAAAATCCTCATCACTTTCTATAGAATTTTCTATAATCCTATCCGACTTAGTAATACAAATAGTAACTTTTTTATTTTGTTCAAAAAGCTCTTTTAACTGTTCTCTCTCATCTTGTTGTAATGGACTATCTGAAGAGGTAGGGTAGATGATATAATCAGCAGACTGTATATACTCTTTTGCTAAATCTCCATTTTCTTTAACCATGGAACCTAGACCAGGGGTATCTATCCAAGCCATACCATCAAGTTTAAATCCTTGAATCTCTACTGTACACTCTAAGTTATTGGTATCAAAACTATCTTCATCTATCTCTTCAAGTTTTTTAATATCTTGTTTTTTACCTGCTTCATCATACTTAAAAAACTCAACTTTTTGTTCAGGTAGTTTATGACTTGCTATAAAATTACCCAAAGAACTTTTTCCAGCTTTTACCTTACCAAAAATAATAATAATAAAATAGTTCGCCAAGTCACTTCTAAACTTCTCTTTTTCAAGCATTTGATCAAAATTATCTATCCATGTTTGAGAAGACTTTTTTATAAGCCCTATCGTTTCATCAAGAAGCTCTGCCATCTCTTTATTTTGTTTTATTATTTTCTTATCTACTGTTTTACTTTGAACTAATGTATTAAATTCAGTAGTGTATATTTTTAATTCATCTCTTTTTTCATTAAGGTCACTATTTACAGCTGATATATCTTTAAGGGAACTATAAAATTCATTAAGCAATTGCTTCATATTTCATTACCTCAAGTTCTCCAATAAGTCTTATTATATCATCTACTTCATTCTCTAAATTTTCAATAATATCTGTACTATCACTATCATTTTCTTCTACTATCTCAATAATATCTTTGTTTTCTTTATTTAATAAACCAGCATAAAATATACCATTTTCATAGTTTACTTCATGTCTACCAATAAAGTTTATGCCTACATTGTACTTTTCTTTGAATCTTTTTTCTTCTTGTTTTTTATATATTGTTATACCCATCATAAAGCAAAAAGAAACATATAGTATAATAAGAGTATGAGAATCAGATATAAAATAACCGAAGAAATAAAGAACGAGATAAAGAGTATTTAAAGAAAGAGAAAAGTGTAGTAGTGAAAGAG
>DQSS01000185.1 GCA_015663165.1 Arcobacter sp.
GGATAAGTTTTAGCAATGCTCTCTAAAAGAAGTTTATCAAACACATGTTCTCCTACATTGTCCCCAATAATCATAAAACTTTTACTTTCTTTTAAGCACTCTATAAATAAAGCTTCATCATCAATAGCAAAAGCTGTTTCAAATACCTTTTCAAACTCTGTGTTCAAATCAAAATGATTTGGTGTTGCAAAATCAATAACATTTCCAGCAACTGCTGCTTTTATAGCAGTTGAAACATTATGAACCTTTTTTGCTACAGAGGGTAAAAGCTTTAATGCCTCTTTAGTAGAGAGTTCTTTTAATTCTTTGTAAACATCATTACTATTTGTAAAAGAAGCCAATTTAGGATACAAGTCTGCAGCAGCCACAGGTGGGGAAACTTCTCCATAAGCTCCTATGGATGCTGAAGCAACTTTCATCATACTTTTTGAAGTCTCTTCATCTAAATTAAGGTTTTTAGCAACACGTAAAGATTGATTTAATAAGCAAGATAAACAGTCTGATTTTAAATTCATAATAATTTCTTTTTTATGAATTATATCAAAGAAACTATGTTTTACTTAATAACTAAAAAACCCTCAAAATTCATATATTTTTGAATAGACAATATGTCTACAAAACCAGCTCTCTTCAACATATCAATATTACCTTGAGTTGAAAATGGTTCAAGTACCCCCTTTAAACTTTTAGCTTTAGCAATTATTTCCTCAGCCGAATAACCTTGTTCTAATTTATATTCTATATAAAGGTCAGAAATAATATCTTGAAAACGGGCATCATTCGCACGTACTTTTTCATATAAAATAAAAGCACCACCCCAATTTAATGCGTCATAAATCTTATTGATAAGCTCTTGTCGTAACTTTGGATGAATAAACTGAATGGTATAGTAAGAAATAATTAAATCTGTTTTTTCAAGATTTAGCGTAATCATGTCCTCACATATAAAAGAAAGATTTCTACTTTTGTAAAGTTTATTTGCTTTACTTACCATATCATTTTCTATCTCAATACCAACAAACTTAGCCGGTATTGAAGCATGTCTATTTGCCAATTTATTTGTTAATGTTCCAGCCGAAGAGCCTAACTCATAACATATAGAATCATCCTTTATAAAATAATCACTTAACTTTACAATTAGTTCATGACCTTCACTGTATAAAGGAACTGATTTAGCAACATGCTTTTCAAAATGTTCCACCATAGAACCACTAAACTTCCAATTAGCATTTTTTGCCTCTATACAATCTCCAGATTTTCCCATATTAAATTCTCCTATATCATCTTAACTATTCAAATTATATCTAAATTAGATATTCTTAAAATCTCTATATCTTTATATTTTAATATAAAAAATAATTATTTATTTTTATATTAAGCTATTTATAAGTTTTCTATTGTTATTATTTGTATTAAAATCCAAATGGTACTAATATAACTATGCAAACAACTCAAAAAGAATCTATACACCATGAAAACTATATTATTGAATTGTTCAACACAATTCTTCCATATAAATGGTCGATAATACTTATTACGCTTATAACTATATTATTGGCAAAATCTTATCTCTATTTTATACCTTCAACCTATGAATCGTATGCCATTATCAAAATAAAAGTTAATAAAAAAATAGACACAAAAGATTTTTTACGGAATAGTATAAATAATACCAGTACTGTTGGTATTAAGCAAGAAATGCTTAGCCTACAAACATTTAAAATAAATGAAAAAATTTTAGATCAAGTTGATTTTTCAGTCCAATACTTTCAAAAAAAAGACTACAAATTTATTGAGCTTTATCAAAACTCTCCTCTAGATTTAAAACTCACTAAAGAGCTTAATCTGGATATTTTACATACGAAGATAACAATAACCCCAAAAGATGATGGATTTAGTCTAAGTACAGAAAAACTTGGCGACTCAAAAATCTATGCTTATGACACAGAACTTAAAACACCTTATTTTTCAGGGACTATTACAAAGAAAAATCATTTTACGAAACCTATCTACCTTGTTCTAAATGGTAATAAGCGTTATATTTATGAAAAAATCATCACTAAAAAACTTTCTGTTACACAAATTGATTTAGATGCAAACTTAATTCAAGTTTCCTTTCAAGATACAATTCCTGCACGTGCAAATGCATATGTCAATGCCTTGGTTAAAACCTATACTGAAGAAAGTATTTACCAAAAAGACAACACCAATAACAAAGTTTTAAGTTTTTTAGACAGTCAATTGGAGAGTATCAAGCTAAAGCTAGAAAAATCTGAAAATGAATTGGAAAAATATAAGTCTTTCAGCAGTGTTGAACCAACAGTTGAATTAAAAGATTCTTTTGAGAAACTAAGTACAATCGACTTAGATTTGTCTGCACTTTCACTCAAAGAGAAACTCGCTCAAAACCTTACAGCCTTTGTTAGCAATAATAGGAATCTAGATGCTATAGGTCCAACCCTGTTAGAGTTCAATGATGAAGCTACCATAAAGTTTATTGACACACTTGAAATACTACAACAAGAAGAAGATGAACTAAAAATTGAATTTACCGACCAATACCCTAGATTAATAATGTTACAAAAAAGAATCAAGCGTATTAAAAATAAAATTCTTCTCAATGTCAAAAACTTAAAATCTACACTTGCTATAAAACGTCTTAATCTAGAAAAGCAAAAAGAAAAATATGAACAAAGATTAAAAGAACTACCTCAAAAAGAAAAGAAATTAATTCACTTAAAAAGAGATTACGAAGTCAATTCAAAAATGTATACTTACCTTTTAGAAAAAAAATCTGAAAATGAGTTAATAAAAGTAGCTTCTGTCTCTGATTATGAAATAATTGACCCAGCTTATACGCCTATAGACCCAATTAAACCAAAACGATTAATAGTCTTAATACTCGCAGCAATTATTGGTTTTATATTCGCTCTATTTATCTCTTTGTTACGTGCATTATTCGTAGATAAAGTTAGCACAGCAACAGACATTAAATTAATGACTAAATTACCTATTTATGGGCTAATTCCTCTTTATAAGAATGTTATGTTTTCAACCATAAGACTAAAAGAAGCCTATCATATATTAGCAACTAATTTACAATTTTCAAAGAAAGAAGATTTAGGAAGCATCATTGTACTCTCTTCACGTAATCAAGGCGAAGGAAAGACTACCACCGTTGTTAATCTCGCTGGTGTCTTTCAAGACTCTGGATATAAAACCATTGTTATTGACTTAAATATGAGAGTTCCTAGTTTACATCATCACTTTGGAATAGAACAACAATACTCTGGAATCAGTACTTATTTAAGCCAGCAAGATAACATTGGCAATATCATTTTTTCAACCAACTTCACAAATCTAGACATCATCACAGCAGGTCCTGTGCCCCCTAATCCATCCGAACTCATGTTCTCAAAGCGTTTATCTCAATTATTTAAAGTTTTACAACAAAAATATGACTATATCATTATTGATACTTCTGCTTATTCTACAGCTTTTGAAACACTATATTTAATGAAGTTTTCCACGATAAACCTTGTTATCTTAAGAGAAAAGATATCAAAAAAATCAACTGTCATAGAGCTTGAAAAAATTATTCAAGAAAAAAACCTACGAAATATGGGACTGGTTTTAAAATCTACTATGAAAGAGAACAAACACAAGCAGGATGTATTATCTATCAATAGTTTTGTAAATAATAAACCAGAAATGATACAACAAACCCCCATACGGTTGAGTTCATAATTAACATGAAATAACATAATAGTTATAATCTCTCAAAAGGAGTTTTATTGAGAAAAGTGACCTTATTTATTAACTCTTTAACCTTAGGTGGAGCCGAACGTGTTTTATCCTTAATTGTTAATGAGTTAATAAAGCAAAATATTAAAGTAACACTCTTTTGTATAGAAGAAGATAACGCATATCCTATCCCTAAAGAGGTCGAGGTTATCTACCTCTCATCTCTAAGTAAGCATGATAATTCTATAAAAAAATTTTTCTACCTATTTTATCTTGCATTTAAACTCAAAAAATATATTAAAGAGCGAAATATAAAAGTTATTCAAAGCCATATATACCGAGCCAGTTTCATCAATATTCTAGCAAAAATATTTGGCTCCCCTCACCAAGTCCAAATTGTTGATGTGAATACCGTACATAGCTTACAAAACAGGGGGTTTTCTAAAAAAGTTGACTTACATCTAGTCAAACTACTCTATCGCCATGCAGATTTAATTATTTTTAAAGCTCAAAAAATGCAAATAGAGTTTTTTAAGTATGTTCACTATAAAGGTAAATCGCTTGTCATAAACAACCCCTACGATATTCAAGCGATTCAAGCTCAATCTAACGAAAAACTTGAAGACTTTAAGTTCAATCCTACTAAAACGTACCTTATAACTGTCGGTAGATTAACAAAAATAAAGTCACATATTAACCTAGTTAAGGTACTCAAAAACTTAGATGAAACAATTGAACTAATTATTATTGGAGAGGGGGAAGAAGCACTAAATCTCAATACTTATATTAAACAGAATATGCTTCAATCCAGAGTACATCTTCTAGGTGCAAAGAAGAATCCATTTAAATACATTAAAAAAGCAAATGCTTTTGTACTGGCTTCCAAAGGTGAAGGCTTCCCAAATGTACTCATAGAATCAATGATTTGTGCGACACCTGTTATCTCTACAGATTGTATCTCGGGACCCAGAGAAATACTTGCTCCCAATACTGACATAAACTTTCAATTAACATCTGGCATTGAATTGGCTAAAAATGGTATCTTATATCCTGTTGATAGTCAAAAAGATTTAACCACTGCAATAATGACACTGTTAAATGATAAAAAGAGACAAGAAGAATATGTAAAAAATAGTTTAATAAATAGTAGAGAATATAGACTAGAAAAAATTGTTGAAAAATATAAAAATATTCTATCTGTAGACTAAATTAATTGAAGATTTTTGGAGAACTTTACTCAGCGAAGCTAAATAAAAACTACTTCCCTAAAAGAAGGGAAAGTAGTATCGAAGAGCAATAATTTTAAATAAAATAACTACTAATTATTGTGTAATCAAAGCTAAATTATCATAATCTCCACCAGAGGTAGTAAAAGCTGTAATGCCTAGTAACTCATTATCTGGCTCCATCAGTCTTAGTTTTTCTTCAATATTTATTTTATAGTGTACAAACATATTTGAACCATTTCCAACATATGAAGTGCCAACATAATAATCACTTGGACCAGGGTGTACAAAGAGATAATTATCTTGAGTAAATGCTTGACGGTGTCCTTCAAGTACATTACCATATGGTCCACGAATAATTTGTATTCCCCCCGGAAGTCTATGATTCAACCAAGATGCAAATTCTATACGACGATTTCCAAACTTAGTTCTTAGGTTAACTCCAAATGCAAATCTATGTGATGAGACACCAATTTTCACGTCTATCTCTAAAAACTTCAATGTTGGACTTGGGTTTTCAAAATCAAAAATATATCCAGATGACTGTGGTAATCCATCACTATTATAAGTACGAAGAGAATGTTGTCCATTAACAAATACTTTTCTCTCTGTATGTGCAGCCCCTCCATCTGGAACTCCAACATTTAAAAGTGTCATGGCTCTTCCAAAATAAACACTCCATCTAGGATCAATACCATCTTCAAAATCATCATAAAGAACTCTATTTACTATCTGTTCTTGGACTGTAAAAGTAACTGTTTTTTGATGAATATCATCAAAGTAAGCTCTAGCTTCATAGGTACCTGCAGCAAGTCCCAGAAAAGAGAGCTCTCCACTAACTAAAGATTTACTCTCTCTCCATTCAACTGCATTTTCTTTTGCGTGATTTGCAGCAACATTGAATATACCAATCCAATCGCCATTAGCACCTCTCATATTTTGAAAGTCTACATGTATCAACTCATAAGGATTATAAATGTTTTTTCTTACATTTATATTAAGAGGGATATTCTCAACTTTAAATGCATAGCTAGCTTCAGTATCAAATGTATTATTCAAAAATACACGTACTTCATAGTCACCTGCTGGAATTGCATTAAATGTTTGTGTACCAGCTAGTAATCCATCCTCAATATATTCCCATTGTAGAGCATTTTCCCAACTATTATTACTTCCACTAGGGTAAATACCAATCCAATTACCTTCATTAACAACAATATTTTCAAATACAGCAACAATCTCTTCACCTCTCAAATAAGTATCTTTTGTTGTTTCTACTGTAAGAGCAATAGCGTCATCATTCACAATAATTTGTTTAGAAACTAAAAAATCAGCATGGTCAAAAACTCTTACCTCATAACTACCAACATTACGAGAATCAAAAGTTACACTTCCATTATCATTTCCATGTGTTGGTTTCCATTGAAGAATATTTCCAAAGTCATTACTACTTGCTTTTGGATAAATGGCAATCCACTCATCATGCCCCTCACCTTTTAAATTCGTATAGGTAACAACTATGACTTCATCACTCGTATACCTATCTTTATTTGTGTCTACATTCGCATTATCTTCTATCACAACTTCACTAACGCTAATCTCTTTACTAATTAAAAAATCGTAATGATCAAAAACTCTTACCTCATAACTACCAACATTACGAGAATCAAAAGTTACACTTCCATTATTATTTCCATTTGTTGGTTTCCATTGAAGAATATTTCCAAAGTCATTGCTACTTCCTTTTGGATAAATTGCAATCCATTCATCATGTCCTTGACCTTGTAACTCAGCATAATTAACAACTATTGATTCTTCTATTGAATAATTGTCCTTATCTGTATTAACAGTAGTGGCAAAAAGTATACCAGTAAACATGATACTAATATAAATAATATTTTTAAACATTTTATAATCCTTATATTTTTTATTATTTAATATTATTATAATTAAACATTGCTAAATACTTCTTTAATTTTTACCTATTTATTTAAAAAAATTTCTTTATATTTACTTAAGATATTCTCATAGCTATAGCTCTTAATTGTATATTCTATTATCGAATTTGTATTAAAATTATAAATGCTTGCTTCTTCAATTTTTTTAGCCATAGTTTTAGATTTCGAAAAAGGCACATAAAAACCATTCACTCCTTGATTAATAATCTCTTCTATACCTCCTTTACAAGCAAATGCAATTATAGGTAAGCCCAGAGCATTTGCCTCCAACAAAACATTTGGAAAACCTTCTCTTTCAGAAGTCAATAAAAATAAATCAGCTCTTTTCATATAAGTATATGGATTTACCTGATAACCTAAAAAAGTAATTCGATTCTCAATCTTTAAATCTTGAGCTAACTTTTTTAAAGTCACTTCTTTTTCTCCTGAACCTACAATTGTTAGATGATACTGTATAGGTAGTAAGCTGATTACTTCCAACATCAAATCATGACGTTTTTCTTTACGAAGTCCAGCCACAGATAAAAGGTTTATTTTATCTTTATTAAATTCTGTTTCTAGTGATAAATTAGCTAATTTTTTTATTTTTTCTATGTTTAGTGGATTATTGATGACAATACTATTAGCTACTCCATAATTGATTTTTAAATCTTTTTTCATATCTTCTGATTGAACAATAACTTTGTCATAATTATCATAATAGTTTCGATAAAGCCAGTCAAATAACTTAGGATATTTTGAGTCTTTATTTTGTAAACTAACAATATTGGTCTCTCTGGCTATCCATTTTGAGTGAGGCAAGAGACGCTTCATAAAAGGAATAAATGGTGCCAATGCTAGATTTAAATGACCTATTCCTGAAAAAATAACACTTGCTTTTAACTTATGTATTAATTTTAGACATTTAAACATACCTTTTCCAATAGAGGTACTATTTAATTCATGTACTATTATATTTTCGGCTAACTCCCTTTTTAAGATTCCATCAGAAGTAAAAACAATGAGATGTACTTCAAATGCTTGCGTAGAAAAATAATTTAAAATACTAATCATCATTTTTTGAGCACCACCAATGTGCAAATTATGAATCGTACCGACTAACACTTTGGATTTTATTACATCCATCGTTCATACCACATTTCAAACATCAAAATAAACCACAGTCTATGTACTGAAACATTTTTACCCTCTAAGTAGTCATCTCTTAAACGAATCACTTCACTTGGATTAAACAAACCCTCGGCACTTAAACGCTCATAGGTCAAGTAATATAAAAAATATGTCTTCAATTCATCTCTAAACCATTCAGTAACAGGTGGAGAGAATCCCATTTTAGGTCTGTCCATTAA
>DQSS01000059.1 GCA_015663165.1 Arcobacter sp.
GAAGGGAAAATGGATTATTATGAAAATATAAATGATGCCATTTCTGAATATGAAAAAATAAACAAGAAGGCTGGATAAAATGAATATTCGAACATCACTAAAAGGGACATACACAAGATGAAAATAATATTAAAACTTTTTTTTATACTTGCATTAATACTCTCAATTACTTATGTTATTTTATATGAGACAGAAAGGTTTCAATCAAATAGTACAATTACCATCAGAGATTTATCGCAAAAACAAGCTACAAATTCATTTGACATGATTTTATCACAGACCTCACCGGTAATGCAAGATTCAAAATTACTTGAGCTCTATATTCGCTCAGAAGATATGTTTGTATATCTAAATAAAGAACATAACCTTTCTCATTACTATTCAAGTAAACAGATGGATCCACTCCGGAGATTAAAACAAAATACACCATTGCCATTTCAAAAACTTACCAAAGAAAATTTAGTAAGAGAATACAATAATGACTTATTTATTATTTATGACACGGCTTCTACCGCACTTCAAGTAAGTTTTGCTCATGCTGATCCGAAAGTCGCCCAAACAATAGTGCAAAATATTCTTACATACGCTGGCAATACACTAAATAGACTCGAAAGAGAAAATGCACAAGTAGCTTTACATTTTTTAGAGAAGCATGTTAATGAAAGTAGAAAATCCTTTGTTGCTTCAGTAAAAAAAATGATCGAATATCAAAATCAAAATAATACATTTGATCCAAATTTAGATGTAAAATCAAAAAGTACAATACTTGCTAACTTAGAAAGTGAACTTATTAAAAAAACTGTCGAATTTCAAAGTGGTGGCAAGTTTATGATTAAAAATTCTGCCGAACAAAAAATTGCCAAAAATATGATATCTAATCTCAAAAAAGAAATTAAGCGAGTAAAAGGTGAAATAGCTGGTACAGGTAAGGATGTTAAAGAACTCAATCAAGCTGTATTTGATTTTGAGATATTGAGAAATAATATTGATTTTGCAAAAGAAGTCTATAAAAAATCTTTAGAAAAACTTGAAGAACTTAGAACAGAAGTAAATCAAAATATAAAAAATCTTCTTGTAATTAATGAAGCTTCATTAGCTGAAGAGTATACTTACCCAAATAAAACAAAAAGTATTTTCACTATTTTTATAATACTTGGGTTTTTATATAGTATACTTATTTCTATACTTACCTTATTGAGAGATCATAGAGATTAAACCCTATCTAAGACTCTCAATATCTATAGAGTAAATAGTAAATTTATTATTTACTCTATAAATAATTCAAGCTGCAGTAAGGGTACTTTTTATAAATGAAATGGCTACCTGTATTTTACGACTCATAAAGTTTCGTGTGTGTACCCATATTCTTACATATTTCAAGTTCAAATATTTTTCCTTTTCCTCATCCAGTCCTTCCAAGAAGACTTCAATAGTACACGGCTTTTTATTCCTAGGGTCTATATACTTTGGATAAAGTATGAGTACCGCAGCAAGAAGTTCGTCAATACTTAAATTTCGTATTCGTCTTGTAGATATTTGTTCATCATTACTAAGTCCCCAGCCCGCATAAAATGGCATTCCATAGGTATATACATCTTTACCCCTTATAAGTGCTTCAAAACCTACTAATGATGTCATTGTGTGTACTTCATCTACTCCCATTAAAACACTATCAAGTGATACTTCTGTAATTATCTCATCACAATACTGTAGTGCTATACTTTCTTCTATATACCCTACCCTATTCCCGACCAAAACATCAGGATGGGGTTTATATATAATATGTGCATTAGGAGATTTTTTGCGTACGCTAATTAGCAAGGTTATATTATCAAGTCCATCAGTTCCTAACTTTATTGAAGCGTCATCCTCCACTTGTCCTGGAACAAGAATAATTTTCTTCTCTTTAGGAAAAGATAATTCTTTTGCATCAAAGAGATTATATTTTGATAATTTTTTTGCTAAAAGATATTGGCGTACTTTTCTTGCTCTATCAAGTAGATAAATATCTTTTGAAAAATCATAATGGTTCAAAATATATTCTAAGTCACTCTCCTGTGTCGGGTCAAAATATATCCCTCTACTGTCAACAACTTGAGAGTAAGGCTGAGTCAAGTCTGACCCTAGCCCTACAGAACGAATAAAGCCATCTTCTACATGGAAAAGTTTTATATTATGCTCTTTTGCATATTCTTCTACTTCTTTAAATTCTTTTTTTCCCCAAATATAAATATGACTTTTTTTATTTAACCCTTGTTTACGTGCACAATCTAAATATTTTTTATTAAAAATCGGGTTAATAAATATCATATTATTATCTTTTAACTCAGAAAAGAATGGTTTTACTAAACGATGTTTCCATCTCGAAAACCCAAAGAAATATCCTGTATGATTTTTTTCTTCAATGTAACTCTTTTTAATATTTATAATTTCATAAATTGTTGAGATAATATCTGAAGAGGTATTGTTATATGGATTGACATATTGGGTGTAGAGTATGTAGGCTCCTGCAAAAATTTCTTCCACACTTAAAGTTTTCTGTCTCCGCTTACACAATACTCGGTCATCCGTCACTCCCCAACCAGCATAAAATGGCATACCAAAACAAACACATTCTTTTCCAAGCAAGAGGGCTTCAAATCCCATCTGTGATGTTTTTGTATATATTTTAGAGAAATACCTCAAAAGTGATATAGGGTTAACATTATCATCAATGACTATACAATTTTGTTTTGCTTTCTCTATATTTATATCTGATTTTTTCTTTCCACTTAAGACATCGGGGTGTATCTTTAAATAAATTCTTGCACCTGGGTTTTCGTCTATTGCAGCTTGAATCATATTATCTGTACTGAACTTTTCTGACAAACCATACTTTAATGACATGTCAGCAAAAGTTTGTGCAACTATCAATATTTTTTTATTCTCTAAATTATCCTCTGTAAGTTTATATTTCTTTTTGAAATCATCACTCAAACTACTTGTATGATTATATTTAGATATATTATGTTTTTTTATCAGTGCTATAGCGTTATTTGATTCATGCATTAAAGTGATATCAGAAGAAAAATCATAGGTATTTAAAATATTTTCTAATCGAGAAGCTGTTGTAGCATCATAGTAAATACCCACATCGTCTTTAACAAGAGAAAATGACGAAGCCCCATCTACCCCTAAACCGACAGAACGAATAAAACCATCTTCCAGGAGCACAAAAGATGTATCATGTTTTATCGATAACTCAATTGCTTTAAGTCCAGATTTTTTTCTACCCCATCCATAAAATATACCTTTTTTACTAAGACTCCTATCTATAAAAGAATAATATGCAATTTCAAGAAAACTTTTTGTATTTATGATGAGTTGTTTAGAAGTTGAAACATGCATTTGAATTAGAGAACTCTATTTATGGGAAATAATTTATTGTCTTTTTGTAAAGATTCAATCGCTTTTTCCCATTGCTGCACAATATTGATACTATTGAAATTATTTGATGCTTCGTATGCATTTGTTTGTATATCAATAAGCGAAGAGTCTCCTTCTTCTATCTTCGATAACACTGTCTTCAAAATATTATAAATACCCTCTTCAGTATTATCTTCTGCTAGAAAACCTGTTTTTTCATGATCAATTAAATATTTGGCACCAATGGTTTGATGAGTGGATATAGTAATACTACCACAATGCATAGACTCTACAATAGTTAATCCAAAAGATTCTTTGTGACTGGCACTTAAATGAATCATAGAATTTTCATAAACACCTTGAATATCAGTAGTGAAACCTTTGAGCTGAACTTTATTAACTAACTTTAATACTTTTATGAGTTTAACAAGTTTTCCTTCTTCACTACCTGCTCCATATATCTCGATAACCCATTCAGGGTATAATTTTTCTAGTCTAGAAAATGCTTGAATAACCGTATCAAAATTCTTTACTTTCAATAAAGAACCAACAAGGATGATATTCTTTTTTCTTTCTTTGAGTGGTTTATGCTTATTGACTTTACTGCCAAAATCAATAATATTGGGTATTGTGATAAGTACTTTATTTGTTTCTTTTATTAATATCTCTTTAACCAACGGATTGATTAAATGAATAGCATCTATATTATTTATATTTTTAAAAAACAAAGTACGCTTTATCTTTAAGTTAAGCTTTTTATCTTCCAAACTATTTTGATCATTAAGTAAGCTGCTATACATTTCATATCTACTACTAGAATGATCTCCAACAATTTTGATAACAGAGGAAGGTATAGTAGTCATAATACTTACCAATACAGGAGAAGCATATATTGGTGTATAAAACACATCCATATTAGATTTTGAAAAATATATATTTAAATCGTGTAAGAAAAAAGGAGAAATATTTTCTTTTGTCGAATAGGCGTCTACGGGTAATGAGTTTACTGGATAGTGTGAAGCAATAGAGATATAGTTAAAGTTTACTTTTTCAGAAATAGGATACATATTTGAGGTATTTGTTAGAACCATAGTTGTTAAGGTAATGTTATGTCCTGCCTCAGCTAAAGCATTCACTAAATCAATAGTAACTTTAGATACACCTCCTTTATAATGTATCTTAAATAAAAAAAATGTCATCTTGAGGGCATCTTTTTTAAACATAGTCTTTGATGCTTTTCGAACACCCATAAGAGAATAATTTTTATATTTTGTAGCATAGGGGATAAAGTCATAATTTTTATACTGCCAAACTTCTTGTAAATCTTCTATTATTTTAATGCGATACTCTTTATCTGCTTTTAATGTAAAATCAAAAGTATAGATAACAACATCACTATCTATCTTAAGTGTACTTAAGTTTAAAAGGAAAGAAGCAGTAAAAAATCCATTGTTGTCTATCTCGTACCGATATGGTTCTAAAGAAAGTGAATAAGGAAGAGTACCCTCAATAGTATTTTCACGAGACTCAATATAAAGAGAAATGTTATCTTTATAAAAGTTTGTAGCAATGGTACCTTCAATTGTATATAAAAAAGTACTTTCTTTAATCTTTTGAACACTTTGAATAAAAATATTCTCTGCTCCAAGCTCAGCCTCGGAGTCAGCATGTAATTTTTTACTTAATTTTGTATATTTTTTTTGGTATTTTTTATGCTTATCTACTTCAATACCTAAATTTAAGTAATGTAATGCCTCTGCATTTTTATTTAATGCTCCCAATACAGTAGCTAAGTGAAGATACCAATGTGCTTTATTTGCTTCAAGTGTTATAGCTTTTTTTAAAAAGTGAACAGAATTTACATAGTCTTTTTGTTTTTGATAACAAAA
>DQSS01000385.1 GCA_015663165.1 Arcobacter sp.
ATATTTTTTTTCATCAATAAAATCAATTGGATTACCTGCTAAAGGATAGATAGGTATTTTACCATATAATAAATCAGCATAAAGCTTTTCATAATTATTAACAGCTGTATAAGTTGCTTTAAAAGTCATATCGAATATTTCACCACTATCAAGCGTGAGCCATACATGGTGACTAGATGGAAAATTCTTTGTTGCATATGCGTTATATATATCCTCTATCGATACACCATGAAAAACGTGATCTTCTTTAGAAATCATATATCCAATGGTTAAATAACTTTTACAGTTTAATATTGTTTCCACAGAATGCTTAAAATAATTATGAAAAGGACCACAGTTTCCATTAGACATATCAGCTAATGGCTGAAAGCGTGGGAGACTAAGATCCTTTGTTTGTCCAATATGTATAAGTACTTTTTTAAATTCTTCAAGAAATAAATTGTAGTCTTTTTCAAAATATTTTATATTTTTAAAACTTCCAAAATCAATATTTTCACCTATTAGTTTATTAGAATGCATCTTTGCCTGCTGGAATTGATATATATAGCTATTCTTCATCATTCTCTTCCTTATGTCTTAATGGCAATAATTCACCAACCAGTTCACTTGAATATTTTTTACGCAATTTTTCTATATAATCAGGCTCAATCGAATACAAATAAGACATATATCCTTTTAAGTAATTAATTTCTTCTGGTACAATATTTTGTTGAGAATACTTATAAATTAAACTTTTTATATAGCGTTTCTTTTTTCGACCAACAGAGAGCTTTTTATCTGTCGTTAAAGTTAATCCTGTTATTTGCTGTCTTCGTTTTTTAGAAGTGTAAATATTTTTATCTTCATTAATCACAAGTCTAATAAAAAAAGTTTTTAAATATTGTTTCAATAAAGGTAAAATAGTTTTTAACTTATTTGGATGTATCGTAGAAAAATATAAATCATCAGCATATCTAGTATATACAATGCCTTCCACGTTACATTTATCAAAAAGGAAGTTATCTAACTCATAAAGAATAGTATTACTAATTACTGGTGAAGAAGGTGCTCCAATTGTCAACTTATTACTTTTACAGACAAGTAGATTAATTAATGTTAAATCATAATCATTAATACTTGTTTCCAAGTAGTCCACATTACTTTTCAAAAAAGATCTAATATGTTCACCTTTTATTGAAGGGAAAAACTCCTTAAAGTCAATTCTTAATAAGAATCTAGCATTTATATGCTTGGTTGCCATTTGCTTAATGTTCTTTTCCTTCTGATAAGAATATACAGCATAATGTACGGGGAGCTTATTAAATAGTGTTGATACAATATATCGCTGATACTCTTTAAGCTCTTTAGAGGGCTGAACAATATCTCTACTACCACCTGTTCTTTTCGGTATTGTATAGGATTTATATCGTCTTGATGCACTTAGTGCATATCTAAATATATCTCTATAAGATTTTGAAAAATGACTACTAATTTCTTCTTGAAATATATTCATGAAATAATCCTCTTATAATAATCTTCTTGATACCCCAAATACAATTCCATCTCTTTTGCTTTCTCTTGTTCAGTTAGATTAAAATTTATAAATCTATAATCAGGATTAACTGGAACAAAATAGATGGTTTCTTCTTTTTTTACTCTAGAAATCAATCCAGATACCACAAGTAATGAAACATTGACGGAAAAAGTATTATTGTTATGTCCTGACAAATCAAAGTCATCTAATAACTTTCTAGTAGCCCCTCTCAACTGCGTAAAAGTCAAAAAAGGCATAAATCTTATTAATTCATATGTCATAGCTAAAGAAAATAATTTATTGTGTTTAATACTAGAAGTATGCTGCTTAACCCTATAACCACTTGAAAGATTTGTTATTAGTAAATTAAATTTCTCATGTATCTGTGCATCATCGGTACTATTAAAGTCCATAAGCAGAGGTCGTAATTCTCTCTTATTGTGAACAACATCTATTAAATGGTTTAAATAAGAACTTTCACTAGAAAAATTATAATCATTTGCTACATAAATTTTTGTTTGTGTCTCTTCTATTGCAGTAAAATAACCCAACTCTGCATAAGAACCGATACTTTCTGGAAAAATAACCAAAGAATATGCTTGTTCTATAGCCTGTAGCTCTAATTCAACTAACGCAGTTCTTCTAGCTGTAACAGGATTTCCATTGAAGCTATAATCCTTCAAATCATTATATAGTGCTTCAATTGTAATAAAATTAAAAGGAGTTTCTATATCATTTACATACGATAAAAATTTTGAGCGTTTTGATTTCTCAGGATCAGTGTCTGCACTTCCAAAAACGAAAACAACTTCTAAGTATTGTTGTATAGATTTTGATTTTTCAAAAAGAAATTTCAATTTATCTACCTGTAAATGTAATTCATTATGAGGGATTATCGGCATTTATAATTTGAAAATAAGAATTTTTTTAAGTTTTCTTATTTTCAGGCTCCTACTTTTAAGATGCGAAGTTCTAATTTTAGCTCTTTGTAACGCATGTTGCAAAGAGCTAAAATTAGAACTTCGCAAGCAATGTGTAACAATTTAATCCGACCAAGGCTATACACCTGGCACAAGCTTAATTATTAATAAATATTTTTAAGCCAAACTAGGAAATATTATTATAACGCAATTAAAATTAAAAAATCAATTTTAATTTTAGATACAAAAATATAGTTTCTTTAGCAAGATTAAGTAAGTATAACAATTTGACATATTTTCTAGACTCATAGGAATTGTTAAGATATAATTGTTATACCGATAAAAGAGCATATGCATACAAAATCACGAAAAAGGATAAGTTGTGAATTTAGATTTAGATGAAATCGCAGGATTAAATGAAAAACTTCTTGGTATTGATACCAGAACAGAAGCAGGAAAACAAGAGATGCGAGAATTAGCTTTTGTTGAGGATGCGATATCCGAAGATGATGCTATAGAGTCAATGTACTATCCGTATGGTAGACCTAGTAAGTGGGATCTTTTTTATGACAAATG
>DQSS01000240.1 GCA_015663165.1 Arcobacter sp.
AATTTCCATAGAATATTTTGACTTTAATCAAACAAAACAAAAATTTATTCCTACCAAAGAACAAATTCAAATTAGAAATAACTTTACAGTTATCAATCAAGAAAAAGAATATATTCCATATAAAATTACCTATATTTTTACAAGTATGATTTTAGCATTTTATTTAGGTTTATTTTTTTCTAGAAGAGAAGAAAAAATTAAATAACTATACTAGTACCATATCTCCAACTGTGAAATATTTATTGTAGAAATAATATCATAATAAAATTATTTATTCAAATACAAGCCAACCTATAAAAAGGAGTCAAAACACACACCTAAAAACCCTTCAAAAGTATCATCATCACATCTATACAGTCTGACGTATCAACCCTAAACCATACTCAAAGTAGATTTTTTTATTTTTTATGGATAGAGTGCCTACTTTTTGTTTTTTTGTTGGGTTAGGTGGATGGTTAAGTTATTAATTCATCTCTGAATAATATTTTAATACCCTAACCAAAGTTTCCACCATTTTCTTTTTCTATGATTTTCTACAGTGGGAATATAACAATAATTTGTTTTTTTACTTTTACAAGACAAATAACTTGAGGAGTTGTGCTTCAACCATTCTTTATACATTTGTTCAGATATTACGGCACCATGAAATATATTTTCTTTCTTATACTTTTTTAGATTTTTTTGTTGCTTTTCATCTAATTTCACATATACATTTTCAGAGACAACTATCTCTTTTATCTTATTTTTATTTGCAAAACTACATAATTTAAAAGCTTTATTCACAATATTACCTACCCATACTTCAGCATTGATACCAACACCTTTATATCCAGCTTTTGCATAATAGGTTTTGCCTGTTTCTATACCAATACCAACCTCAATAAAAGGATAATTCATATCTCGTAATTTTACATTCATGGTTTCAACAATCGCAGATATTTGAGAAGCTGTATCAAAAACTCTAGGTATATTATTAGTATTTTTTACAGACTTAAATACTGCCCAAACTCCATCTCCTTCAATATATATACGTTCAATATTAAGATTACCTTTCATTACTGCTGTCACTTCTGAAATGTAAACTCTATAGATTTTTGTAAGTTTTTTAATACGATTTTTAGCTAATGCTTCTGATAACTCTGTTGACTTTCGAATATCTATTGCAATTATATCCACTGTAGAAGTAATAATATTTGTAAAAGTCAATAAAGACTCTAATGGAAACTTATTTTCCTTTAAAATAATTTCTTCACTATCATTATTTAGAATACTATCCATTCTATTACGACTTTTTTTATAATCATATTTTGAAAATTCAACTTGCATGTAATTTTATCCTTTATCAAACAATAAAATAAATCCCATAAAATATATCATTGATATACTTATCATACTCCATGTCAATCTTACTGAAATTTTTATATTTTGTAGTTTTGTATCTCTAATATAAGAAACTTTTCCAATCTCTTTATATAATAGTTTTTGTATCTTTGTATAAGAATCAACTTTATTATAATTATCTAGCAATTTATCCAATTCAAGAGAAGACTTTTTTGCTCCTGTAAAAATAAAAAAAATATTATTAGAAAAATTTTTATCTTTTTTACTTTTAAATATATCTATAGGATTAGTTTTTGGTGAAATTCCAATCATTATTTGAATAAAAACTCCAATCCAAACAAGAGCTATTGCCACCAAAATGCTATAAAATAATTCTATATCTGTTATTATAGATAACAGTTCTTGCTTTTTAAAAAACAATGTTGAAATTAATCCTAAAAACACTCCATTAAATGAAACTAAAAAAACTATCTTTCTATCTAATGCTCTAACTGTATCAATCGCATCTTTTAAAGCATCTCTCAATATATCTATTTTAATTTTTTCTATATCAGTCATATTTATCTCCCCACCAACTCAGCAGGATTTATCTTAAACTGCAACATATTAGCTGACTCTCTCCCATTATCTCCACCTTTTCTCTGAATCGTTATGTTTCCAATTTTAAAGCTACCTCGTGGGGTTATAAATATCTCACCATTTCCAAAATGATTCAAAACTTTATTCATGGGTTCTAAAGCCCAATCAATAGTCTCTGCATCTTTTAGTTTCAAAATCACCAACATCCATTCAGCTGAAAACTTTCCTCTTCCTTTTAAAATATCATTGACAATCAATGTTTTGTTGTTGTTAAAAAATTTTAATAAAAGTTGCTGTTCACTCTCTAAAAACTCATTAGCAAACATTCGCCTTTCATCTTTTGGGTTATTAATTTTTGGCTTTTTTTCTCCTGTAAAATACTGTAACAACTCATACACATCACTTGATATATCCCAAAGTTCTCTATAACTCTTTAGCCATCGTTTATCAATCTGATTAAAGCCTTTTGGGTTTGATACAAGCTTAACTTGTAAGTTCTGAATATCAGTTAAACTCTTTAGTTTAATCTCAATTTTTATCGCTACTTGAACATCTGCTTTATATGAGCCTTTTACTTTCGTAGCTTCAACACTCTCTATTTCTTTCAAGTCATAATCCATAGCTTTTAACCATGATTTCGCCAACTCACTATGTTTCCATGCATTGAACTCTTCAACGACAAATATCTCATTTTTAAAACCATTTTTAGCAGTTTTTGAGCCTCTTTCTATCAATACCTCTTTTTCAGTCATTACTCTTTTCCTATTGCTTTCATTAAACTTTTACCAATCTCTTCGATTACCGTAGAGGTCATTGCATTACCCGACTGTTGCAAAAGCTTTGAGTTGGTCACTTTATCTTTTACCAAATCGGCATATTTTTTAGGGAAATTTTGCAATAACAAAGCTTCATACCCTGAAAGCTTTTTAAACTTACCATCTTTGACATATAAAATACCATGCCGTCCTCTTCGTAAAGTAGGCGTTTTCTCATGATAAATTCTCAAATCAGACTGTCTAGTATCTATAACCCTATACTCTTTTGATAAAAGCTCATCTATACTATATTTATCTTTGTTGTATTTATTATCTAAATACTTCAAAAATGTCTGATATGATGCCAATTCCTCATCAAATACCAGTGTCTCATCAGCAATCAAACACGCTTCTAAATCTTTTTTATCTCCAGAAAATTCTTTAGGAAACTCATACTCAAAATCATCATCTATCAACTCTTTTTTAACCCCTACAAAATAGACGCGTTCTCTCATTTGAGGCACACCAAAATCTAAACTATTTAGGTTTTCATAATATACCTTATACCCTGCATTATCCAATAGCTCCAAAACTGTTTTTAGTGTATTTCCTTTGTCATGATTGAGTAGACCTTTTACATTTTCCAAGATAAAATATTTAACATCTTTAGCTTTAAGTATATTGACCAAGCCATAAATAACCTGTCCTCTCTCCTCATCTTCTAGCCCACAACGCGTACCCATAATAGAAAAAGTCTGACAAGGAAAACCACCAACCATAAAATCAAAATCAGGTAAACTTTCAGGATTTATCTTCATCAAGTCCCCATAATTTTTTTCATCTTTACCAAAAAAATATCTATAAGTAACCTCTGCATCTTTATCAATTTCAGAGAAACCTAGACAAGACATACCCAAGCTTTCAAGTCCAATTCTACCCCCACCAATACCAGCACAGAAATCCATAAATTTTATATTTTGCATATTAAAACTTTTTATTTAATTTTAGCAAAAAAACTTTAGATACTAAAGTTATATTGCAAATTATCATATTTTTTATACTCCAACTACACCAGCACCTCATACCGAACATTACGACCACTCATCCCCTCAACTTGCCGAATACACCCAAGTAACAACAAGCTCTTTATATCCCTCGAAGCAGTAGCAGACGTAGTGTTTGCAATCTTTATATATTTCTTTGTACTTAGCCCACCTTCAAAGTTTTCTACTCCTTTGTCTAAAATAGTATTTAGAACTTTTGTTTGTCTCTCATTTATACCACTATCTCTATGTTTATCCCAAAACTTAGCTTTATCTACTACATGTTCGATAGACTCTATCGCTTCTGTGAGTGATTTATAGAGTGTATTTAAAAACGTAAGCCCCAAGTAAACCCCACCAAAAAAACAAAAGTAAAAAAACTCCAAACACCCCATAAAATAACCTCTTTAACCCCTAAATTTAGCTATAAT
>DQSS01000344.1 GCA_015663165.1 Arcobacter sp.
AGTCCTGCTTTTAACGGGAGTTTATAGGGGGAGAGTTCTATGCCTGTTTTTAGGAATGCTTTGTCGTATTCGAAGTAGATTTTTTTGTCTTTTATGGCTAGGGTTCCGACTTTTTGTTTTTTTTGTTGGGTTAAGTGGATAGTTAGGGTGTTAGTAGATATATACATAATAAATTTCCTTTAGTAATCTAATTGTGTATTAAACATTTCTATGATAAAAAATATGTTTTTAACCATAAGCTATTCATAATGTCATCACCATTCCCCACAATCAAAAAAACAACAAAATTAGTCTGTAAAACTATTGTTTTTAGTGTTTTTTTATACGACTTTTTATCTATCCAAGATGGTGTTGGATTTTTTTCTGGATGGGTATGCCAATCACCTATATAATAATATTCATACTTTGTTTTTTTTCTAACTTTTTCTAATTCTTCTTGCATCTCTTTTTTATCTATATTAACACCCATAAAGCTTCGTGTAGCTTTCTTTGAAACAATTACATGCCTAACAATTACTTTATTACCAGAAGGATAAATTTCTCCAACTAATATACCGCCCGATTCATATTCTCTATTTTTTTGTTGATATTTTTTTAATGCTTTAATACACACATCATCAAACTCAACTTTAAAATCTTTTTCTTTCATTTTAATCATAGGACATCTTCTAATTTTTGTTTTTGTATAGTATAGGGAGGAGTCTTCTTATATTTTTCTAATAAATAATCCTTGTATTGTTCAGTGTCATTAAAAATAGTATAAACTTCTTCATCAACCTCTCCTAGTGTAGCAATATACTTAGTAATCAATAATGCAGCATGTAACACAGTATTCTCTGCATCTATAAAAGCATAAGGCGAGTATGTACTATTACATCCCATATCTAATTTTGTTAATTCATTTCTTTTAGATTTTTTCAAAACAGAGATTTTTTCTAAAAAAACTGGAAAATCATTTATATTTGTTTCTTTTATTAATATTACCTGCCCTGCAATTGCACTTTCAAACCAAGTTAACACAATAGGGGGAATTGAAATTTTTTCATTTTTACTATGTTTCATTTGAAGAAGCAACTGCTCAAACCCTTCCCCTTCACTTCCTACTGCTGAGATGATTAATCCTGTTTGGCTAAGTCTATCTAAACACTCAATAGCGTTCTTTGCAATAACTTCTATTTCCAAATCAGGAAATTGTTCCAACAAGAAAGCTTTTAAGGCATCAACTTTCTTACTTCTAATATATCGCATACCGCAAATATGTCTACCTATATTATTAATACTGAGGAAATCATGATCAATAAAAACAAACTTTTTTATTCCACTTTTTGCTAATTTAAAAGCCAAGGAAGCCCCTAGTGAGCCACAACCAATAATAGTAACTTCTATTGGAACTTTAACGATACTTGATGTTAGTTCATTTCCCCCACGTGAAAAAATTCTATCTCTGTCTATTCTTCTAATTCCTAGTGGAATGATTTCAGGATTTATCAGAAATTGTGTATATGGTTTTGTAAACTTAAATGCTCCATAGTGAGTATAAGTATCTATCTTAAAAGAAAACACTACTTTTAAATCTACTTGTTCAATATTTTCTTCTAAAAAAGTTTTATATCCTAATGCCTCTATAATTTTTAAAACTTCGTTTTTTGTTCTTGGGAAAGGGTAAGTAAATTCATTAAAAAAAGGTAAAAAGATAACCTTTTTTTCTTTTTGAATTTCTAAATGCATATTCATTAAAATAACTTTTGTTTTTTCAATATCTTCCGTCACTACATGCTTAAATTTTTGGACTTCTAATAAGTCAATTATTTTAGGTTCTTCTATATTAGTCTGAACATCCATATGTATATAATCATCACCCCAATAAGAATCAAATTCTTCTAAAAAATCTTTCTTATTAAAAGTATCTTTCTCATAACCTTTGATAACTTGGTAAATTTTTTCTAGTTCCCTTTTGATAAGTTGGATACCATCAAAGATAGCTACTTTATCTTCACTTTCAACATAGCATATATTAAAACCATACTTTTTATTTTTTTCAATGTGAGGATATGTTAAAAACCAATCCTCTTGATCTACATAAAATTTTGGATATTCAAGAGGAAATTTTTGTGACAAAACTATACGTAGATGAATCTCCTTTCCCTTAAATTCTAATCTTCTCCAATAAAAGTTTTTTAGACTATTAAATGAAAAACCATTATCCATAAGATATTCTATGGCTTTTTCTTTTTCATTCAGCATCCAATTATCTATTTCTTGCACAATTATGCCTGTCTTCCTGATGTATTAGCAATATTTGTTGTACCTGTAATCTTTACAGCAGATTCACTACTTTTTTTCTCACAGTCTTTACTATGAAGTTCTGGAAACCTATTACCAAATACTTTTCTCCATTTTTTAGATTTTTCTACACAATCTTCTTCTTCATAAGCTTCTTTTGCTTTTATAAACATTTTTTCAAATTCATCAACGAATACTGTTCTTCTTGATTCAGTATAATGATCAATAATATTTTTACCACCATTCTTTGGATTACAAATTCTTTCTTTATATATCCAAAGATTATTTTTTATTCCTTGAATAGTTTTAAAGAATGATTCTTCATCACTTTCAGTATCTGCTATGAAATGATACGAAGCCAATACTGTCAACTGAAAACCACCATAAAGTTTTACTTGTTTGTTTTCATCTTCTCTAAAATCTTTCCATCCTTTTAGATACCGAACAACTCTACGATATTGTTCTCCCTTTGTTATTACTTCTGTCGAAAACCAATCTGAAATCTCTTTAGGATTACTTTCTATCCAACCATTGTTTTTAACAGCCAAATAATAAGTATCATCTTTGGGTACATATATCGGTAAATCTATATGCTTATTCTCATCAGCATAATTTACGCGAACACATAAGTTTTTATCTGTAGGTTTTTTACTTGTATGCCCATCAATTGCATCAACTATCCATTCATGAACTTTTTCAGGTTTTTCCCATTCATCCATAGGTTTTGATGTATCAATATTTTGCAAATAGACACCATCATCTAAATCATACTCTGCACTAACAGGATTAATTGTGGTTGTCATAGAAAAGGAACCTTGCATATAGAATTTAGGTTGTTTTCTACCCTTATCCTTAAAATATTTTTTAATCTTTTCTCTCAATGCATCTCTACTTCCTTTTTTATTTCCATCACCAGTTAACTCTTTTTTCTTTGTAGAGCTTAATTTAATAACACCATGAAACTCTTTAAATTGTTTATCAAAATTCATTTTTCTTCTCCTATAAGTTTTTTTATTTCTGCAAGATTTTGTTGATTAACATCTGCTACATTATTCATATTGTCTACTTTGGATATATCATCTAATGATATAGATGTATTCATCTTTGGGTTTATTCTTAAATAATTATCTTTCAATAGAAAACCTACTTGAAAATGTACAAGTTTTGATTGGCTATCCATTAATAACTCTATCAAGGGTGAACCTTTAGAATCAAATACCTTTTGCTTAGAAAGAATAAAATCCTTACATATATTAAATATAGATTTACCTTCTTTATGTGCCTTAATAGCTTTCGATACTTTTGTATTATCATCAATATCTACTATCCAATTTTGCTTACCCGCATTCTTTAATTTATCAATATCATAAGGCATACAAGGCTGTTCCCCCGTTCCTATAGAAACTAGAACAATCTTCTCAACATTATTATCATTTAGTTGCATCGCATCAATCAGTCCAACCATAGATGGGTTATTTGCAATAATACCTCCATCGGTTAAATTAGTTGAGTGTTTTGTGCTTACCAATGGAAAATAAGTTGGAGCGGCAGAAGTTGCCAATGCCAAATCAACCAATCTTTCATCTAGTCTAGGACTATTTCTATTAAAATATTTACTTTTATGAAATCTTGGTGTAGCATTTTCAACATCTACACTTGTAATACACAAATCTGTTTTGACATCTGATAGTCTCTTATCATCTAATATTTTTTCCAGTTCTTCCTTTAGTATACTATTACTATATTTTGGTGCGAACACACCACTTTCTTCTGATTGAAATACTTTTGGAATTAAATTTTTATACAATTCTAAAACTTCTTGTGCTGACTTTCCTATAGCTAAGGCAGACGCAATAATACCACCAGTTGATGTTCCCACTATTAAATCAAATCTTTGACCAATATTAATATTTTCATCATTTTGTTCGTTAAGTATTTTTTCAATATTTGCTAAAATTTTAATACTTAAATATCCTCTAACTCCTCCACCATCTAAACATAATACTTTAAATTTATTACTCACTTAAAATCCTTTTTACTTTCATTAACTATCTCTTCAATACTCCCATACCTCTCCTCTTCCTTATCACACAAAGAAGAAAAATCCCTCAAACACTCCAAAACCAAAGCCAACTTCAATAAAGACTCCAAAGAAATCTGCCCAGAACTCTCAAAGCGTTTAAGTGACCCAAGACTCACACCTGAACGAGAAGAGAGTTCAAGTTGTGTGTAGCCTAGAGCTTTTCTACGTTGTCTAAATTTTGTTTTG
>DQSS01000358.1 GCA_015663165.1 Arcobacter sp.
AATATAAAAGAGTTTGATGGAAGTTTAAATGATATTGAAATGGATTATAAAGCTTGTTTTACACTATTTTCAACAGCGGGGCTTTTTGCCCTCTCTAGGTGTATTCCAATAATTGAATTTTCTCCATATAAATCTTGTAAAGAGTATGATTATCAAATGCCTGTTCATTATTGCAATAACGATGGATTATTGACTCATGATCTTTTAGATTTAAGACTTTTTTATAGACTCTCAAATATAGAAAACTTTGAGAAATGTATAGAGCCATTTTTATTAGAAGCGTTATCAAATGAACAATTTAATAAATGTAAAACTATTTTCCCAAGCGATGCAAACCGTAACATTGCTAATAAACTCATTGAGATAATAGATGCTAAATAAGTTTTCAATATCAGGTTTGATAGAACTTGAAACAAGATATCAGTTGTGGGATTATACATTGTTTGGATATCCGCTATGGATTCATTGTAGAGAACCCTTATTGAAATCAGCTATTTTTGCTGAACGAAAAATACCTAAAATTCAGGTAAGTGTGATGTTTAAAAGTTTTGTTCAAACAGTACAATTTTTATTTTCTCAAAAAAAGTATGATAATGTTTATTTTCTAATGGAAAGAGCTGAACTTTTAGAGATATATCGTCAAGATAAGAGTTCAAAAAAATTACTTTTTCTTAATTCTGAGCAAGAAAAAGTATATGAGGATAATAATTATATAAGTAGTGATTTTTTTAGTTTGTTGCGTTTTATCAGTCGAAAGATTGCATTTATGTTATTTTGGAAAAAATATAAAGAAGCTTGTGTAGCTTTTAGTTGTTCTGGAGATACTGAAAATTTAATACCTTATATCAAAGTTGCATTAGGTGATGCTCTTTTTTTAAAATTTCTCTCTTTGATATTAAATAAAAAGAGTAAAAAGTTTTATACGGGAGCAGTTATCCCAATGGGGGAGAAGTTTGTAAATGCACTAAACTCCTATGAAGTACAACATGGAGTAATCCATCCGTCGCACATTGGCTATATAGGGTTGCCAGATGTGAAAAATAGTTTAATTTTGTACTCTCAAAGATATGAAAATATTTTGAAAAAAAATGGCTATATTGGTAATCTTATTATTCATGATTATAAAAAAATATTTTTTGAGCGGAAAGTTGATCGTAATTTTTTTATTGTTATTTATACGCAGCCAGATGAAAAGATGCAATTGGGTATAAATGAGTTTTTCAAAAAATATAATCCAAAAGATGTTTTTATCCAAAAACATCCAAAAGATTATTATGCATACAATATAGAAGAAAAATATTTTGTCAATACAACTACACCTTTTGAGGTTCAGTATCCAATATTTTTCACAAGTAGTGTTATGGAAAATTTTACAACCTATAATAAAAAATGTTATATTTATGATTTAAAATATCCTAATCTAAATCTGATTGAATTTTTAAATATTTTTACTGCAGGCTCTAATTCAGAAGTAATAATTATGGAAAGTTTAAATGAGATTTATCATGATATTAAAGAGAATGAAAAATGAAAAAAATAGCTACAATTATGTCTGTATATAAAGATGATAAACTTTCTTTTTTGAAAGAAGCATTGTCTAGTCTTTACAATCAAACTGAGAAATCAGATATTTATATTCAACTTGATGGCTCTGTATCGGAAGAAATTGAATCATTTTTGAATAGTGGATTAGCAGATGGAAAAATCAAATATCTTGGCAAGCGAGACAAAAACTTAGGACTTTCAGTAAGCCTCAATGAGTTATTACAAATTGTACTTCCTAAATATACCTATATAGTCCGTATGGATGCTGATGACATATCTGAAGAAACTCGCATAGAGAAACAAGTTTCATTTTTAGAGTCTCATCATGATATAGACGCAGTAGGTGGTTGGATAGAAGAGTTTAACATGGATACAGATGAGAGACAAGTTGTAAGATATGGAGAGTATCATGATGCGTTAAAACAAAATATTATGAAACGAAATCCTCTAGCGCATGTGACAATATGTTTCAGAAATAGTTTTTTTGATACAATATCTTCATATGACACTACGAAATTAAATGAAGATTATGATTTATGGATTAGGGCTTTTAAAGACGATGTTAAGCTTCATTGCCTTCAAGAGGTTTTGGTAAAAGTACGAACCAGCAATGACTTCTTTGCAAGACGAAAAAATATAAAAAGAGCTAAAGAGGTGATGTTTTTAAAGTTTGATGCTACAAGGACTTTTGGTTTTGGTATAAAAGGCTATCTTTATGCAGTGGCTCATTTTGTGCTTTTTTTATCACCATCAACTGTTAAAAGATATTTATATAAAAAGATGAGGAATTAAATATATGCAATTTTTAGAACTCCCAGATGAAAATATATCCAAAAAACAACTTTTAGGACTTATCCTGCTTGCCTATATATTTAGCTTTGCTATAAGACTTATCTGGGTGTTTCAGTTTGGTGACTATCCTGCGTTTCACTACAATGGTGAGTTGATGATAAACACCAATGATGGATATTTCTTTGCAGCAGGGGCGCAAGAGGTATTGTCTGGTATCCATGAGCCA
>DQSS01000181.1 GCA_015663165.1 Arcobacter sp.
ATTACAAAAGTATCTAATTAATCCTCTTTGCATACCTCTTTTTCTTATGTTATTTTTTAAACAGTTTGGACAAGTTTTATTGTTTTTTTACAGCATTTGTAAACAATCCTTTTTTAACTCCTATAGTATCGTAGTTAGCTTAAGTTTTTAGGCACTCAGATTTTTCATTAAACCAAATATTATAAAAAATGTCAAAAGTGTAGTTGTTCCAAATAGTGGTGGTTTAGTTGGTATTGAAGTATCTGCTATCATGGGACTTTTATATGGTGATACTAAAAAAGATTTGATGGTTATAAGTGATATTACTTTAGAAGAGATTGAAGAAGTAAAGAAGTTTATAAAAAACACACCAATAGAAGTTATACATGAAAATACACCTACAAAGTTATATATTATGGTTGAAATTCATAGTGAAAATTCTTGTGTTAGTGTAGAGGTAAAACATCTACATACAAATATAACGCAAATTAAAAAAGATAAAAAAATCTTGTTACAACAAGCTTGTAATGATAACTGCTTTAATACTCCACAAGAAGATAGAGAACACTTAAGTGTTGAACTTATTTATAATCTTGCAAAAATAATTGATCTTGATGATATAAAACCGCTTATGATAAAAGTTATCACTCTAAATACAGCTATTGCAAGGGAAGGTTTAAGTGGAAACTATGGTATAAATATTGGTAAAATAATCCAAGAACATATTGAAAATGGATTTTATGGAGATGATGTAAGAAATAGGGCGGCATCATTTGCTGCTGCTGGAAGTGATGCTAGAATGAGTGGATGTGCATTACCTGTGATGACTACAAGTGGAAGTGGAAACCAAGGTATGGCTGCATCTTTGGCTTTAATAGAATATGCAAATAAAATGAAAGTACCAGAAGAACAACTTTTGAGAACACTTTTCTTCTCGCATTTATGTACTGTACATATCAAAACAAATGTAGGAAGACTTAGTGCTTATTGCGGAGTTATTTGTTCAGCTGCTGCTGTTAGTGGTGCATTGTGTTTCATAAATAACAATAGCTTAGATATGGTATCTCATGCAATTGCAAATACTCTTGGAGATGTATCAGGAATAATATGTGATGGAGCAAAGTCATCTTGTGCTATGAAAATAGCTACAACAATATATGCTGCGTTTGATGCTTATGTATTAGTAACTCACGGTAAATATTTACATGGCGGTGATGGTATAATTGCTACAGATATAGAAGATACTCTAAAGCATATAGGAAAATTATCTCAAGATGGTATGCAAATAACAGATGATGTAATAATAGATATTATGAATAGCAACTCTTAGCTGCTATTTTAATCTATGAGATAAAGCATATAGTACTGGTAAATAAATAAGATTTAAAACAGTTCCCCAAGCAAGTCCAAATCCAAGTGCTATAGCAATTGGTTGGAATATTGCAGCTTGACCAGCTGGAAAAAATATAAGAGAACTCATACCAATAAGAGTAGTAACAGTCGTAATAATAATAGGTCTAAATCTTTTAGCTGCTCTTATAAATACTTCTTCAATATTACTAGCTTTTTTAAGATACGTCATCATAATAATACCATCATTTATAACGACTCCAGCAAGACCAAGTCCACCAATCATAGAAGGCATAGATAAGTTAAGACCAAGTACTTTATGACCTAATAATACTCCTAAAAATGAAAAAGGAATAACACTCATAAGTATAAATGTTTCTCTAAATGAATTAAATAAATAAAGCATAGATAGCATAATAAGTACAATTGCTAAAGCAGAGGCAAACATCATATCTTTCATAAGGTCTTTTTTCTTTTGTGCTTCACCTTTAAATATAAGTTTAACACCACTACTTTTTATTTGTTTTAAAATAGGTCTTATTTCATCTACTAGTTCACTTGAAGTTATTATTTTAGGATTTACATTTGCATAAATATAATAATTTTTTAGAGTATTATCTTTGATTAGTTGTTCAAATGATTTTTCAACTATAAAATCACATACTTGATTTAGTGCTACAAAAGTACCGTTTGCTAGTGGTATTTGTGTTTGTTGAAACAATTCATAGTTATCTTTATACATACTTTGTATTTTTATATCTAACATATCAGTTGCGTCAAAAGTAACTGTTTTCTTTTTTGAAAGATAAAGATTTGAAAGGTATGAGCCAATAGATGCTTCACTTAATCCTAATTGTTGCCCATATTGATTTACTTTTAGTTTTACTTCATCTACTCCAAATCTCACAGAGTTTTCAACTGAAGTTACACCTTCTACATCTTTTATTGCCTTTTGCAGTTTATTCATTGCTTTTATGATAAGTTTATTATCATTTGATACTAATCCAATTTTTATATCGGCTTTAATAGGTCCTACTTTTCTTTGAAGTACTGATATGTCAGTTAATTTATATTGTGATTTATAGTCTTTTTTAAGTAAGAATTTTTTTAGTTCTATTGATATCTCTTGAGATTTCAATGTTCTTGTTCGACTTTCTTTATCATAGTACATACTTAAATAAGGTGTTATGTATTTATCTAAAAAGTTATCAGCAGCAAGTTTATTAAGTTCAAGAGTCATATACATTACATAAGGAAAATTCTCTGTATTACTTCCACTATCTCTTCTAAATCCTGCAACAGAGTCTATACTTTTTATATGATATTCTTTTTGATTCAACATAAGGTCTTGTTCGATTTTTTGAACAATTTTAAATGAATCTTCAAGGGATGTATTTACATTTGCCTTAATCGATATTTTTATATCTGTAGCATCAAAGCTAGGAAACATCTGAAATTTTGAAGTTTTTAACATACCAAAAATAATCAAAGGAACGATGATAATAAAGATAATTAAAAATGATTTTTTCCATCTCATGAAAAAATGAATAACACTACTATATATTTTATTTGCTGTTTCCCAAGAAGTAACTTTGGCTCCAACTTTTAAAGTATGAGCCGCATGAATAGGTAAGAATACAAATGATTCAATTAAAGATGCGATTACAAGTGCAGAAAGTGCTATGGGAATAAGTTTCATAACTTCTCCCATAGTTCCACTAATCATAAGTGCAGGTAAGAAAGAGAATAGAGTAGTAATAGATGCAATAGTTACAGGCTTAACCATCTCATTTGCACCTTTTATTGCAGCTTCTTTAGGCTCTACACCGTCTTCTATATGTTGTTGTATATTTTCACTTACAACTATGGCATCATCTACAACTATACCAATTGCAATCAATACTCCAATAAGAGATATAAGGTTTATAGTAAAACCTAAAAAGTACATATAAATAGCTGCAATTACAAATGATGTAGGTATTCCAGCAGCAATAATAAAAGACATTCTTCCATTTATAAGAAGTGCTACAAGTATAGTAATAAGTATAATACCAAGTAAAATATTTGAACCTACTATATTAAGTCTATCTTTGATTCTTTCACTATTATCATCACTAATAGCTAAATCAATCTTATCTTGACTAGATTGTATTTTAGCAAGAAGTTTTTTTATATCTTTAGATATCTCCATAGCATTTGCTGTTTCACTTTGTTTTATAGATAAAGACAAGGCATTTTTACCATTAAATGAATACATAGTAGATGAATCTGCATATCTTTTCTTAATCACTGAGATATCATTTAAATAAACTTGACCATTTGATAGCTTTAAAATAGAAGAGCCTAATTCTCTAGCTGTTTTGGCTCCATTGTATGTTGAAATATAAAAGTGCTTTGAATTTCCTTCAATTTTACCTAATGGAAAGATATAAGAAAGAGTAGAAATTTTATCAAATAATTCACTCTTATTTATATTTAATGCTTCAACTTTTTTATCATCAATTAATATTTCATAATATTTATCAGAATTTCCAAAAATAGTTACATCACTAACTCCAGAAATACCCATAAGTTTACTTTTGAAGTTATCAGCAAATTCTTTCATTCCATCAACACTTACTTTACTTGATGTTAAAGAGATATCTATAAGGTCTTTTGATCTTTCAAGTACACTTACGCTTGGCTCATCCATATCAGAAGGCAAGTTTCCTAGAGTTAAAGATACGGCATCTTTAATTTTGTTCGCCATATTGTATCTATCTTTCCCTTTTGCAAGTTCAAGAATTATTGAAAACTTACTTGGACTTATGATGGTTGTTATATCAATTACACCTTCTATTGACTTTACATTATCTTCTATTTGAGTAACTGCCATTTTGTCTAGTATATCTACACTAGCACCTACATATGAACCTTTAATAGATACCATATCCATTTGAAAAGTTGGAAATATTTCTTTTGGCATTTTATTGTATGACCATAGTCCTATTGCAAAAATTAATGCAAATAAAGTATAGTTCATTCTTGAATTTTCAACAAAAAATCTTAAAAATCTTTCAAACATATATAATATCCTGTCTTTTTATTTTATTTTATTTTAGGAAAGTAGTATTAATGCATTATTAATACTACTTTTTGATTAGCTCTTTTATCTCATCTTCGTTATAAAATTCTGTGTAATATTTTATGATTACGATATTTTCTGTATTGTTAATATACCATTCTACAAAACCTGGTTTGTCATCTAAAGATTTATATTTATCTTGTGAAGTTTCATCTATATTTATATATGCAACTTTTGTTTTTGTAGGGTTTGGAAGTGTTAAGATTAACAATGCCCATAAAATACATATAATAAGTATTGCAAATGCAATTCTTTCTAAAGGCATTTGGTCTAAATATACACCACCAACAAATCCACCTATAAATGTACCTAAATAACCAAAGCTATTAAATACACCTAATACAGCACCTTTTTGGTGAATCTTTGCATATTTACTTGCAAGTGATTGCATAATAGGTTCATGCATATTAAATCCTATAAAAAATACAATAACACCAACAGCAAACATTGTATATGTATCACTTATACCAATAATATAGTAAGCAATTCCAAAAAATACAATTCCTAAAACTAAAACTTGTTTGAACATGCCTTTTTTCTCAGCAAGAATAGCAGCTGGTCCCATAGCAAAGATACCGGCAATCATAGCTGGAAGATATATTTTCCATAATTCAGCCATCTCCCAACCATAAGTTTTGATTAAAACAATAGGAATAATCATAAAAGCAAAAGTCATTAAACCTTTTTGTAGAAAGTTTGTAATGTTCATTTTGATTAAGTCTGGATTTGCTAAGAATGCGTATTTATCTTTTCCATTATATGTATGTGTAATACTTGGGGGGTCTGGTACGTATTTTACAAGTACATAAATAGAACCAAATGCTAAAAATGCAACAATATAAAACAGTGTATCAACACCAGCACCAGCACCAATAACAGGACCAAGTACCATAGCAAGTGCAAAACTTACAGCAATACTTCCACCCATCATAGCCATAGCTTTTGGTCTTTGTTCTTCTTTTATAACATCGCTAATCATGGCTGTAACAACTGCACCAATAGCACCAGCACCTTGAAGGAATCTACCAAGAAGTAACATCAATAAATCATCAGCAACGGCTGCAATTATTGAACCAATTCCAAATAGTAAAAGCCCTAATATAATAGTACCTTTTCTTCCCATTTTATCACTCATAATTCCAAATGGAACTTGAAATATCATCTGAGTTATAGCATATCCACCTATAACTATACCTACTAAAGTATTTGTAGCACCAGGCATATTCATAGCATATATAGAGATAACTGGTAGCACTAAGAAAAGACCAAAAAATCTTGCTGCAATGATTGCATTTAATGGCATAATAGTTTTAAACATAAATAGTCCTTATTTAATTTTAATAATTTTTGGTATTATAACAAAAAACTAATAAATAGCATTGTTATTAGAAATATAGTATCTTTGTTTAATACTATATTAATATAGATGATTTAATATTATTTATATTCATCTTTAAAGTTTACATATCTTCTTGCATGAGCAATTAAATTTTCTACTTCTTCTTGGTTTAAAGTTTTTACAACTTTTGCAGGGCTTCCCATGATTAGAGAGTTTGGTGGAAATACTTTATTTGAGGTTACAAGTGAATGAGCACCAACGATACTTCCTCCTCCAATAATTGCACCATCTAAAATAGTAGCACTCATACCTATTAAACAACCATTTTCTATAGTACAACCATGAAGCATAACTTTATGTCCAATAGTTACATCATCTCCAATAATTGTAGGATACCCATCACTCATATCATCTTTTTTATAATGAGTAACATGAACCATAGATAAATCTTGAATAGAAGTTCTTTTTCCTATTCTTATCTTATGTACATCACCTCTTATAACTACGCCAAACCAAATAGAAGAATCTTTTCCTATTTTTACATTTCCAATAACATCAGCACTTGGAGCTATCCAAGCTGATTTTTTAACTTTTGGAAACCATTTTTTAAATTTTAGTAACATTTAAATCCTTTTATATGTTAAGAGGAAGAGTTATCGTAAACTCTGCACCTGTATATGTTATATCTTCATGAGTGAATGTTTTGTTTTCTACTTCTAAAGTACCATTCAGTATATTTGTAATAATATCAAATGATACATACAATCCTAGACCTGTACCTCTTGATTGATGTTTTGTGGTAAAATAAGGTTCAAAGATTTTTGTAAGAATATATTCATCTATTCCGCCACCATTGTCTTTAATCGAAACTATTATTGATGTTTCATTTTGTTTAATATCTATAAAAATGAACTTATCTTTTTCTAATGCTAAAGCATCTTTTGTATTGATAATAATATTTATTAATGCTTGTTTAAACTCATTTTGCAATGATTTTATAAAAATATTATCATTCGTATTGTTTACTACTTTTATTTTATGTTCTATTATAGTTGCTTCTAATAAATTTAAAACACTATCTATTGAATATTTTAAGTTAAAATTTTCAATTTGTTTTTCATCTTCTATAAATTTACTTAAAGCATCAATTGTATCAGATAGGTGTAGTGCATTTTCATTTATACTTTCACAATTTTTATAAAAGTTTTCATCGCTTAGTTTATTCATCTGTTTTTGGATAACAAGACCTGTAGCATCAGCAGATATTGAGCCAAGAGGTTGTCTCCATTGATGTGCGATATTTTCAAGCATTACTTTCATAGATGAAAGTTTATCTGCTTGTATTGTCATAGCTTGTTGCTTTTCAAAATCTTTTTTCAATTTAATATGTTTTGTAATTGAATCTATTTTTTTATTAAGTTTCTCAATATTTACTGGTTTTAAAATATATCCATCTACTTGCAGCTCAATAGCATCAATAAAATACTTATCATTACTATGTGCTGATGTAAATATAATATGTTGAGATTCTTTAATCTGTCTAATTTTATTTGCCATTTCTACACCATCCATATTTGGCATTCTAATATCTGATATTACAATATTTGGTATATATTTTTTATATAGTTCTAGCCCTTCCACTCCATCACAAGCGATATGAAGCTCTGTACAAAAAAATTTTAAAATATCAGCAAGACCTTCTCTAACACCTTTTTCATCTTCTACATATAAAATACTAATATCGTTTATTTTTTTCATAATTATATTTCTTTATTAAACTCTAAAAAACTAGGTTTACTATAGTTTGGAACATTGTCATAAGTAAATACAGAATAGTATTTTCCTATATTTACATTTCCAAAGTCATCAAATGTATATGTGTCTTTTCCTGCATATATTTTATCTCCATCAAGTGGATTTTTTGGTTTATGGAACCTATTTCTTACTACATAAACTCCAGTAAAGTCATCACAAGTAGGGTTTGTCCAAGTTAATTTAGCTCTATTGTTTTCTGTTGTTATTTTTAAATCTGTAACTTGAAGAACAGGCTCTTTCCTTCTTTGAATATATTCAACGATTAGTTTTACACTATTTTTACTGTCTTGATTATACCAGTCTACTATATGATTCTTTATATCTGATGATGTAGGCTTTATGATAAATTTTGCATTTTTATTTTTTTTATGAGTTTCTTCAAGTGCTAGTCTAGAGTATTGGTCAAAGATAAACTTATGTGTTTTATTTTTTTGTAAATCTGCACGGCTTACTTCATATCCAATAAATTCTATTCTATCTCTATTTTGAATATCACTATACGAAGACTCTTCAACATCAATAAACTCAATATTATATCTAATATCTAGTTTAGTAGTTGTAGCACTTTTATTTTTTATTTGGATATAGCTATTTGTGATAATTGTTTCATTTGGATTTGGTAAATCATCTAGATTAAATTCCATTAATCCATAAATCTTATTATTTTGCTTATCAAATCCACATACTAAATTATCTTTTGTATTTTTATTCACTTCAACTGTTTCAGTGTTGCTTGCATTAATTTCTATAGTTTTGCTAGGAACAGTATATTTGATATCAATATTTGGTCTATAGTGAAGTCCCCCACCAAAGTTTCCATAACCTAAATCAAACATCATCATTTGTGAGTCTCTACCTTGAGGAAGTGAAGTTGGTCCTTGTATTTTAAATAATAGTTTACCTTCTTTTATGTGTTGCTGAAGAATATCTATTTCATTACTATTAAAGTTCCAATGTGACCAGATACCTTGTGTTAATTGTTCAGAAGGTATTGTTTGACCTAGAGTTTCTATCACTTTAGCATTTTGTATTTGTTGAAAATCACTAATTTCAGATACACTATTTGTATCTATGAATGATATAGACCACTCTCCAAATTTTTCAATTTTTGCATTTACTCTATTTAGTGGATAAAGGGATATTCTCACATCTTTTATAATAGCATTATTTGGTAGTGCATCAAGGTTGTATTGCATTACACCATAACTTACACCTTTAGTTTCATTTATACCAATAAATAATGAATTTAAACCAAAATGTTTTCTGTTTGTTTCTTCTAGTTTACTTGATACATAGCCAACATCTAAAGGCTTTGGAAATAGTGTTTTAGAAAACTCATCAGATTCTAACAATGTTTTTATTTTAGTTTTTGGAGCGTATGGTGACTTTGTACCATTTAGATTATTTACAGCTCTTATGTAGTAATAGTATGATGTTCCACTTAAAAGTTGTATATCCGTAAATTTATTGTTAAATGTTTGACATACTAAATTTGCAGGAGTACAAGACTCTTTGTTTTCAGTGTTTCTGTATATTTCAAAATATATATCTTTATCGCATTCATATTCCCACTTTAGTGTTACTTCACTTGATGTGTAAGTATCAATTTTGAAGTTATTTACTCTATGTGGAGCATTCTTTGCATAGTTTCTTGCTTCACTTAATGTACCCAAAAGTGCAGGAATATTTTCATCAATACTTTCTTTCATATTTTGCATAAAATCAGGAATATTTCTTGTACCAACTTCAACTACAACAGCAATTATACCTTTTGAATAATAATATTCTCTACCACTACCACTGATAAGTTTTGTAGGTGGTTTCCCTCTATGTATACCATACTTCCTACCTGTAACTTTTGAAATTTCATAGTTCATATTTGCACATAAAGTATTTAAGTCTGTCCCGTCAATCTCTTGCTCATGATTAAATTTATGAGCAGGAAAGAATACATTTCCTTGTGAGTGATAATCTAATGCAATAGTAATATTGTCTTTAGCATCAACAAATTCCTTCATTGCCTTGCTTTCAGGTTCTGAAAATGGATTTGGACCACTATACACGTTTGATGCAGTATTTGTTGATTTTTGGTATCCAATAGGAAAGTTTCTATTTAAATCTACTCCAAATGTACCATCTTTATTATCTCTTCTATTTTTTCTCCAAAAAGAAAAATGTGTTCTACTATATTCAAAACCATCAGGATTTAAACATGGAACTATATACAAAGTATTTTTGCCAATGATATCAAGTACTTTTGGGTTTGAGCTGTGATTAGAAAGCAAAAAGTTTATAAATTCAACTGCGAGTTCGTTTCCAATCCACTCCCTTGCATGAACTGTTCCTGTAAAAAGTAAAGCAGGTTTAAGTGAAGCATTTTGAACGTTTAAAGATATTGTTGCAAGCATAATATCTCTATTTTCCCAAGTTTTACCTATGGATTCTATTGTTATAATGTCTGGATATTTTTTTACACAATCTTGTAAAAAATCACAAGTTTGCTGATAAGATTTATATTGTTGTTTCATATTTGATGATATTCCTATAATTGTTTATTATATATGGAATATTATATCTTAAAAATTGTTAGTTAGGCTTAATGAAACTATCGGGGGTTTAAAAACTTCGGCTTAA